>JBLHOD010000047.1:0-7924 GCA_047622545.1 Polaribacter sp.
AATAATTGCTGTTGCTTTTGTGTAATCTTCTTTATGATATTCATTCGAATTTTGCAAGGTTGTAGCAAATGAATTGATTTTTTTTTCTTTTAAAAAAGCAATAATCTCTTCGGAAGTTCCTGTCGCAATTTGATTGGTAAACAAACAACCAATACTAGAACGAATAATATTTGGATTGTACATATCCGTTTTTGGATTGGCGATAAAAACAGCATCCACATTTGCAGCATCACAAGTTCTTAAAATTGCGCCAATATTTCCAGGTTTTTCTGGTGCTTCAGCAACTAGAATTAATGGAGTAGAAGTGGAGAACTGAATATTTTCTAGTGAAAAGGTTCTTGTTTTTGCAATTGCAATAATTCCTTCAGTTGAATTTCGATAGGCAATTTTTTGATACACATCTTTAGAAACAGAAATAAGTTCTGTTTCTGTAGTTGAAAAATTACTGATTTCATTTTCAGAAAGAAAAGCATCACAAAATAACAAAGTAGTTATTGTATAATTACCTTTAATAGCCAAAGAAACTTCTCTTTTTCCTTCAATAACAAACACTCCGTTTTTTTTGCGTTCTCGAGATTTTTCTTGAAGTTTTAAAATGTTTTTTATGGTCGAATTCTGAAGACTTTCTATGTGTTTCATATTACACAAATGTATCTATTTCACTTTAAAAAGCAAAGCGATTTTTTTTCATAATTTTATAAAGTTTTAAGAAAATGATTAAATGATGAAAAATAAGGTAATTTTTCTATCAATTATTATATTGATAATGATTGGCAAATATAATATGCCTCTTAGAGCTGTTTTATATGTAATAAAAAAAGGCCCTGAATCTTCAGAGCCTTTTTTGTTATTATTGATTATTATATTTATTGGAATATCGTTTCCAAAGTTTAGTTTGATGTGTTTCTAAACTTAATTTTCTACCTTGAATAAAAGCTTCAGAAATAATATTTCCTCTCATATCTAAAGCATCGCCTTTAGAAATAAACAGCGTTGCATCTTTACCAACAGTAAGAGAGCCAACTTGATCATCTATTCCTAAGATTTTTGCAGCATTTAATGTAATCAATTTTACTGCTTCTTCTTTATCAAGACCATGAGCAGCAAAAGTACCTGCATTAAAAGGTAAATTACGGTCATTCATTCTAACACTACCTTCTTCTAATCCAATGGTAATAGTAATTCCTTTTTTAGCTAATTGTATAGCTGTTTTATAAGATTTGTCATAATTATCATCATCATTACCAGGTACTAAGTGTGCTCTTTTAATTATTACAGGAATATTATTTTTTAATAAGATACCTGAAACTTTATGAGCTTCATCACCACCAACAATTACTAAATTTACTTCATGTTTAAGGGCGAAATTTACTGCATCAGTAATTTCTCTTTCTCCATTTACATGAATATATAATTTCTGAGATTTATTAAACAATCCTTTTAAGGCTTCTAATTCAAGGTTTTTTGGTGATTTAGAACCTTTTAAATAAACTTTAGCTTTATTTATATAATCATTAAGTCCGTTAATTTTTTTCACATAATTTTTATCCATTTTTGCTGCTGGATCTTCTCCTAACCACCATCTACCAGAGGTAATACTCCTTGGCCAATTCATATGAATTCCATCATCTGCTTTAAAAGCGGCATCTTCCCAATTCCAAGCATCAAACTGAACGATAGAAGAAGTTCCAGAAATTGTACCACCACGCGGTGTTATTTGCCCCATTAAAACACCGTTTGGTCTCATTACTTCAATTAATTTAGATTCAGCGTTATAAGCAATTAAACTACGAATATGTGGATTCATTGTACCAATTTCATCATAATCTAAAGTTGCCTTTACCGAATTAATTTCTGCTAAACCTAAGGTTGTGTTTACAGCTATAAAACCAGGATACACATGTTTTCCTTTTGCATTAATAACGGTTCCCGTTCTTGCAATTTTCATTTTTGCAGAGCCTACAAAAGTAATTTTGCCATCTGCAAACATAATAAGAGAATCATCAATTACGGTTCCATCTCCTAAATGTGCTGTAGCACCTTCAATAGAGAAAGCTTTCGTCTGCTTTGAAGCAGGTGTTTGCTGTGCGAAACTATTTCCTATAATTAAGAAAAATAGCATGCTATATATAATTTGTTTTTTCATAATTTCTTAGTTTAATTTATGTATTCCAGTTTCACATGTAGCCTCTCTCTTAATATTCTTTTTAGGAGCTTGTGTTTTTCCGCCGTTATTTTTTTCATTTAGCATCAAATTCATTAAAATGCTACGTTCTTTTTTAATGACTTCTCTTTGTGCTAAATCTCTTTCTATATCAAAATAAACAGTTCCATCAATAATAGTTGTTTGTGCTTTTGCATAAATGGATAATGGATTCTCTGTCCATAAAACAACATCGGCATCTTTTCCTTCTTTAATACTTCCAACTCTGTCATCAAGATGTAATAATTTAGCAGGATTAATTGTGACCATATTCCAAGCCTCTAATTCTGTCATTCCACCATATTTAATGGTTTTTGCAGCTTCTTGATTTAACCTTCTTGACATTTCTCTATCATCAGAATTTATTGCAACTGTAATTCCTGCATTATGCATAATTGCTGCATTGTACGGAATCGCATCATTTACTTCGTATTTATACGCCCACCAATCTGCGAAAGTAGAACCACCAACTCCATGAGCTTTCATTTTATCAGCAACTTTATACCCTTCTAAAATATGGGTAAATGTGTTGATGTTGAAGTTGAATTTCTCAGCAACTTTCATCAACATATTAATTTCACTTTGTACATAAGAGTGAGAGGTTACAAATCTTTCTTTATTTATTATTTCAGCGATAACTTCCATTTCTAAATCTTTACGATATAGTTTTCCACTTTTCTTTAGCGCATCATATTCTTTAGCTCTCTGAAAATAATCTGTAAATACTTGTTCTACACCCATTCTCGTTTGTGGAAACCGAACACCATTTGAAGATCGAGATTGTTTTACATTTTCTCCTAAAGCAAATTTGATAAACTTAGGTGCGTTTTTATACACCATGTTTTCAGAAGTTTCTCCCCACTTTAATTTGATAATAGCAGATCTTCCTCCAATAGGATTCGCAGAACCATGTAACAACTGACCAGAGGTAACTCCACCTGCTAAATTTCTATAGATATTCATGTCAGCTGGATTGATATCATCTTCTTCAGTAACTTCTGCAGAAGAATTTTGACCGCCTTCATTTACATTAAACAAAGCAATATGTGTATGCTCATCAATAATACCAGCTGTTAAATGTTTGCCAGTTGCATCAACAACTCTTGCGCCACGTGTATTTAAGTTTTTTCCTATTTGTGCAATTTTACCGTCTTTTAATAATACATCAGTGTTTTTTAAAACTCCAGCTTTTTCACTTGTCCAAACTGTTGCATTTTTAAAAAGAATAGTTTCTTGTCTTGGTTTAGAAGTAAATCCATAACCAACATTAGGATATGTTACTGGAGCAACAAATGGAGTAGTAGTTTTCGAATTTTTCTTTTTCGAATTTTTCTTTTTCGAAGATTTCTTTTTTATTGCTGTCCAAGAAGATTCATTTCCATATTCATCAACTACAGTTCCAGAATAATTATTTTGATTTGCATCTAAATCCCCAACAAATCGTGTGAACTTAGAAGTGTCCTTTTGATTGTTTAGTGTAATTGAAACCCAATTGTCATCAAAAGTAAACTTAGATTTTAGTTTCGTTTCACCATTTTTTAAAGCTCCTTTTTGAGAATTTGGAGTTCCAGAAATAGTAAGGTCTAAGTTTTTATTATTATATGATAACGTATAATCTCCGCTTGCATCAACTGCATTCATGTCAGAAACTACATGTTTATTTCCTTGCACCCAATTTTCATAAATTTTTGTTGAAGCATCGAATATTGGTCCAGAAGTAATTAAAAAATTAGCATAACGGCCATTTTGTAATGTTCCAATTTCAGATGATTTTCCTAAAACTTTAGCAGGAATTGTTGTTAAAGCTTCTAGTGCTTTTGTTTCATCTAAACCATATTTGATGGCTTTTTGAATGTTCTTTTGAAAACTTGCAACAGATTTTAAAGTATGTGTAGTAATCGTAAAGTTTACATTGTTTTTTGCTAAAATAGCTAAGTTTGATGGCTCTTGATTCCATCTACGCATATCACTTAACTCTAATTCATTTGCTAAATATGGATTTGAAACATCGTAGGCTTTTCTAAAATTAACAGGAACAATCATTGTTGCGTTCATGTTTTTAATTTGCTCAATATTTTCATATTCGTAACCAGACCCAACAAAACTAAATTGAACTCCGCTTTCGTCACCAACTTTGTCCATTCTAAGAGCATTTAAGTTAGTTCCGCCAGCGTTAAAAATTTGCGTTAAGTTTTTGTTTGCAATTAAGGCTTCTAAAGACATGTCTTTATTTTTAGCGTTTCCGCTTTCATACCATTTTGCATCCATATATACTTGTCTTAATAAGGCAGTTTTACCCATAAATGAACTTGGATAAGCTTGTCTAGACATTTTGCTTTTATCTAAAGAAAAGTAGTTAGCCGATTTGGTATCTAAAATTCTGTAGGCATCAGAAGAATTTGCATTTAATGCAACTAAAACTCCATTACCGCTTATTATTCCATCTTGTAAATGTGTGTTTACAACTCCAAATCCAGCTTTTAATAAATCAGTTG
The DNA here is from genome assembly GCA_047622545.1 of Polaribacter sp. Taxonomy (GTDB): domain Bacteria; phylum Bacteroidota; class Bacteroidia; order Flavobacteriales; family Flavobacteriaceae; genus Polaribacter. The sequence goes on from JBLHOD010000047.1 coordinate 4,699, forward strand.
CTTTTTTAGTGTCGAATGAAAAGCTGTCAAAAGAGTCTGTTTCTGGTCTGATATGATCATTCCAATAATAACCTTCTCTATTCGCTTCATATTGTCTAACATTGTTAGAACTTCTTGGTGGTGTCGGATTTTTAATTCCGAAATCAGAATACACTTCTATAAAAGAGGGATAAATGGTCTTTCCTGATAAATCTACAATTTTAGCTCCATTAGGAATACTAACACGTTTGCCAACTGAAACAACTTTGCCATCTTTTACAAGTAAAGTTCCTTTGTTGATAATTTGTGTAGGTGTTACATAAATTTTTGCATTGGTAAAAGCTACAGTTGTGTTTTCTGTAGTCTTAACACCAGAGTTTGTCGGAAAATATTCTTGTGCTTGTACAACCAAAGTTGACAGAAACAAGAATAGTAGTAGTGTTTTTTTCATTAGTTAAGTTTATTTTAGTTTATAAATTTATTAAGAACAGAATTGTTAATATGCAATTAAAAGTATTTTAACATAATTTTAAGATTATAAATCTTTTTTTGAAACCTCAAAATTGCTGATAATTAAATCAACGACGTAATTATAAGATTGAATTCCGTTTGTTTGATTATTGGCTTTTAAATACGAATCATATCCTTTTTTAATGAGGGGTTCAATCGGATTTTTATATTGATCCCAAAATTCTGAACTTTCTTTAAAATCAGTTAAAACACCTTTATTTACAGAATTTATTAATGAGTTAAAAATTACTTTATCACGTTTTCTTACTTCAGAAATTAAATAATTAAAAGCCATCCTATACGCTGCATATTTAAAATAGAGATCATCATTTGATAAGGCCGCTAAATAGCCAACAAAATTTGCTTCATTTTCTGCTGCAATTCCCAATTGATGTGCCATTTCATGACAAATGGTATGTGGATAGCCATTTTTAGGAATCATATCATTTACTTGAGCTTCTCCTGTTAAAGGATTAAAATACCCAGATGTTCCGTTGTATGTTTGAATAAAACTCATCAACGAATTTTTTACAGATTTAAAACTATAAGTAAACTGCGGATATTCATACGTCAAATTTGAATAACCAGAAATCGCTTTCTGATACATTTCCTTTTGAGAATATGGGTTTTCAACTTTGATAGAATCGTTTTTTGTGATTAAAAGATGTGTTTCATTTAATCGTTTTATAATATTTTCTGAAACCTCTGTAAGTTGTTCTGTGGTGTATTTAGTTTGCGAAAAACCTAGGTTTTTAGCCAGCGGTTCTCTAAAATAATTGAAACCCCAAAACCAATAAAAGCAACTATAAAGAATTGAAATAAAAGCGATTGCTTGTAGTGATTTTGATTTTAAGTTTTTAAACTTCTCTTTAAATAAACGATATATAAATCTCAGCATAATAAAAAATAAAACACCAATTAAAAGATCACCAATTGAAAATGGAATCCATCCAAACAAAAAACGCAACAAAGTACTTGTAAAACGATAAATTCCGTTGGAGTAGTAGCGCTCTACTATGCTTGGATAGTTGCTTATCAATTGTACAAATACAACTTGAAAGACCAATAAGAAAGCAAGAAAAATATGTAGTTTTTTGTTTTTCATCGTTTCAAAAATAAAGAAATAAATGAATCTTGATGGGTTATTAACAGGTTAAAACATTTTAATGAACAAAAAATGTGCATAAAGAAATAAAAATTTCAGATTAAAAGTCATAACTAAAAAACTACATTTGTTCTTATGGAGGAAACAAAATCTTTACAGAGTAAAAAGGGAGATAAAGCTAAAATTATTAGCTTACAGAAAGGGAAAATACCACCACAAGCATTAGATTTAGAAATTGCTGTGTTGGGAGCGATGATGATTGATAAAAAAGGAATTGACGATGTGATTGATATTTTACATCCAGATGCTTTTTATGATAAAAAACACCAAGAAATTTACGCTGCAATTTATACATTGTTTCAAAACTCTGAACCTACAGATTTACTAACTGTTTCTCAGCAGTTAAGAAAAGACGGAAAATTAGATTTAGTTGGTGGCGATTTTTACTTAATCAATTTAACACAAAAAGTAGCTTCTTCTGCACATATTGAATACCATGCTCGTATTATATTACAAAAATACATTCAACGAAAATTAATCTCTATTTCTAGCGATATCATAGAAACTGCTTACGATGAAACTGTAGATGTTTTTGATTTGTTAGATTTAGCTGAAGGAAAACTATTTGAAGTTACGCAAGGAAACTTAAAGAAAGGTTCTGAAGATGCAGGAGATTTAGTAAAACAAGCCTTAAAGAAAATTCAAGATATTTCTAACCAAGAAGGAATGAGTGGTTTAGAAACCGGATTTTCAAAGTTAGACGCATTGACTTCTGGTTGGCAACCATCAGATTTAATTATTATTGCTGCACGTCCTGGTATGGGAAAAACAGCTTTTGTAATTTCTATGGCAAAAAACATGGCGATAGATTTCGGTCATCCAGTAGCATTATTCTCATTAGAGATGTCTTCTGTACAGTTGATTACTCGTATGATTTCTTCTGAAACAGGGTTAACTTCAGAAAAACTACGTAAAGGAAATTTAGAGCCACACGAATGGGAGCAATTAAACGTAAAAGTTAAAAAATTGTCTGATGCACCTATTTTTATTGACGATACACCATCATTGTCTATTTTTGATTTACGTGCAAAAGCACGACGTTTAGTATCGCAACACGGCGTAAAAATTATTGTAGTTGATTATTTACAATTAATGACTGCTGGTGGTTCTGCTGGAAAAGGAGGAGGAAATCGTGAACAAGAAATTTCTACCATTTCTAGAAACTTAAAAGCGTTGGCAAAAGAATTAGCAGTTCCTGTTATCGCATTATCACAGTTATCGCGTGCGGTTGAAACTCGTGGAGGATCTAAAAGGCCTTTATTATCAGATTTACGTGAATCTGGTGCGATTGAACAAGATGCAGATATTGTATCATTTATTTTTAGACCAGAATATTACGGTGTTACAGAATGGGATGATGACGATCATACTCCATGTGAAGGACAAGGAGAATTTATTGTTGCAAAACACAGAAATGGTGGATTGGAAAATATTCGTTTAAGGTTTACAGGACATTTAGCGAAATTCTCTGATTTAGAAGAAGGTTTTAGTTCTGAATTCCAATCTAAAATGAATGACGTTTCTCCAGATCAATTTATCAGTCCGAAAGATGCTTTTGGTATTGAAGATGAT
>JBLHOD010000048.1:0-7892 GCA_047622545.1 Polaribacter sp.
TTAAACACATAATCGGTTTTGTCTGATGGAGATGTTAATGAGTTTGATAAATCTGAGCCAAAAGGTTCTGTTTCTGGAAAAATGATAAATCCTCTGTTAGAATTTACAGTTACATTTTCTACATAATCAAAAAATCCATCTCCGTTTGCAACTGCATACGAACTCTGATCTAACTTATCTAAATTTAAAACATTCAACAATGTTTTGTTTGCAATACCCGGAGTTGATGCATTTTGTAATGTATTAGACGGAATTCCTGTTTTATCATCTCTATATAAAATTTCGAATCGAAAACCATCTTGCGACAACGGAAAAACACCTAAAGGATATATATTTTTCATCATCAATTTCCAAGTAGGAAATTGTTCTTCATTCCCAGCAACTGTTCTTTTGGTAGTAACTATTTCGCTTCGTAATAATTTTACTGCTAAATTACTTGGCGCTACAATTCCGTCATTAGATAATTCTCCAACTTTAAATGATGTTTCTGAACTTCCAACAACTGTATATTCGTATGCAACAGCCAAAACTTCTCCGTCAGATAACTTTCTATTTAAAGAAATATATCCTAATTGCGAATTCAATGTATATTCGTTCATCTCTAATTTTCTAGCATTTTGTAATGTAGAATAACCTGTTCCTTGTTTTAAACCATAATTTAGAAGTGTACTTTCTACGGTAGTTATATCTCTAATTCCGCTAGATTGAATTAATAAATCAGATAAATTATTTGCGCTATTTGTTGGTATATTTTTTCCTTGAACTTGTGATGGCGAAGTTGGATTAACGCCAGAACCTACATAATCTGGTTTGTTTGGTTCTCCAATATCTGCCAACGCAACAATACTTCTAAAATTCTCTGTATTTGAGTTTCTATTCGTAATCCAAACTTCTATTCTAGTAATATTAATTGGGCTACTAATTAGCGGATAATTTTGTAGTGAGTTTTTATAATTTTCTCTAAAATATTGCGATAAAAAAAAGTGCCTATTGTCGTCGTAATCTGTTGCTCTTAATTCAAAAGGATTAATCGATGCTCCAGCTTCTGCAGTTACTGTTTTGCTTTCAGAATTTTGTTGAGAAAAAACTGCGGTTACTGATGTTTTACCAAACTGCAATTCGGTTTTTAAACCAAATAGACTTTGCGCTCCGTTTATCAACGAGTTTTTTATTGGCATCGAAACATTACCAGCTTCAATTTTTCTGATAATATCGTCTTCTGTTGGCGTGTATTCTAATTTAATTAAATTCTGAAAATCGAATGTAGATTGTGTGTCGTAATTTGCGGTAACTTTTAATCTTTTTCCAACATTTGCTAAAATACTTGCTGTTATTTGCTGATCAAAATCAAATGTAAAACTACTTCTATTATTTTCTGATAATTGAGGATTATCTACGTTCTGGTAAATTCCGCCAAGTTTAATATTTAAGCTACCACTCGGAATTACCTCAACCGTATTACTTCCAAAGATGGATTCAAAAAACTTAGAGTTTACATAGTATTTTGGCAATAAATTTCTTTGAGCATCTTTACTTCCTTTCTTCTTACTTAACGCATCATTTTTTTCTTTAAAATAATCTTTAATATCTTTTTTTAAGCGATATTTTTGATATTCTTCTGGAGACATAAAAATTGGATTCCCAATTTTAAAACCATCTAACAATTCTAGAACAATATATTTATTTAATTGCTTATCAAAAACAACAGAATAAGTCGTTGGTGCATTTAAAAAAATACTTCCTTTTTGATTCGCTTTAAAGTCGTATCTAAGAGTAGGAACCGAATCTTTTTTAATAGAATCGTTCTTTGTTTTTACGGTTTGGGAAAAAACAGTTGTAGTTGCTAATAAAGCAACTACATATAGTAATAGTGTATGAAAATATTTGTTTCTCAATTTAATTATAAACTTTTTAACGCACTTTTAATCAACAATTCTACTGAAGCTTCTGGTTGCTCTTTTAAAACCGCGTTTAATGCTTTATCTGATTGTTTTCTATTGAAGCCTAATACTTCTAATGCAGATAACGCCTCATCTTTATTAGTATTGTTTTTAATAACAGAAATTGTATCTAAATCAAACGTTTTTAAAATTTTATCTTTTAAATCTATAATTACACGTTGCGCTGTTTTAGCTCCAATCCCTTTTACAGATTGAATTAACGCAATATTTTCTGTCGCAATTGCTTGTTGTATTTCTTCGGATGACATAGAAGACAACATGGTTCTTGCAATGCTTGGTCCAACACCAGAAACAGAGATTAATAATCTAAAAATTTCTCGTTCTGTTTTATCAATAAAACCAAACAATGTATGAGAATCTTCTTTCACTGATAAATGAGTATACAATGTAATGGCTTCACTCTCTGGTAACGAAGAAAACGTATTTAAAGAAATGTGTAATAAGTACCCAACACCAGAACAATCTACAACAACATGCGTTGGATTTTTCTCTACTAATCTTCCTTTAATTTGTGTAATCATTTAGTACTTTTTAAGAATTTCTTTTTTCTTTTTGCTGTGCATCAACAACCGCAACTGCAGCCATATTTACCATTTCATCTACACTTGCTCCCAATTGTATAATATGAACAGGTTTTTTTAATCCCATTAAAATTGGCCCAATAGACTCCACTTTATCAACTTGTTTCATTAATTTATATGTAATATTCGCAGCATCTAAATTAGGAAAAATTAGCACATTTACTTTTTTACCATTTAATTTAGAAAACGGAAATTCTTTTGCCAACATTTCTTTGTTTAGAGCAAAATCAGCTTGTAACTCTCCGTCTATAACAACTTGAGGAAAATGTCTGTGGATATAAGATACCGCTTCTCTAATTTTTAGAGCGCTTTCTGATTCAGAAGAGCCAAAGTTAGAAAATGACAACATTGCAATATTTGGTTTTACTCCAAACATTCTAGCTAAAGAATATGTTAATTGCGATATTTTTGCCAACTCTTTTGCATCTGGATTGATGTTTATAGTTGTATCTGCTAAAAACAACGGCCCTTGTTTGGTTAGCATTAAATTTGCTGCTGCAACTCTTGTAATCCCTGTATCTCTTTCTATCAATTCTAACATTGGTTTTACAACTGATGGATACGATCTAGAATAGCCCGTAATTAACGAATCTGCTTCTCCTGCATTTACCATCATTGCAGCAAAATAATTTCGCTCGCGCATCATTTTTTGAGCTTGTAATAACGTAATTCCTTTTCGTTGACGCGTTTTCCAGAACGCTTCTCCAAAACGATTTCTACGCTCACTTTCCTCATCCGTTTTTGGATCTATAATTGGCACTTCTGCTGTAAATCCAATTTCTTCTTTAAGTTCTAAGATTACTTCTTTTCTTCCTAATAAAATAGGTTTGCCTATTTTTTCCTCATACACTCTTTGTGCAGCTTTTAAAACATCTAAATGATCTGCTTCTGCAAAAACAATGCTTTTTGGATTACTTTTCGCCCTGTTGTGTAACAATCTAATTTCTTTGCTTCCTGTACCCGAACGCTCCATTAATTCTTCTTGGTATTTTTCCCAATCTGTAATTGGTTCTAAAGCAACTCCAGAATCTATTGCTGCTTTGGCAATTGCTGGCGGAATTTCATAAATTAATCTTGGGTCAAATGGTTTTGGAATAATATATTCTTTTCCAAATGACAGACTAATTTCATCATACACAATGTTCACTTGCTCTGGTACTGTTTTCTTAGCTAAATTAGCTAAGGCATGAACAGCTGCCATTTTCATCTCTTCGTTAATTTTTGTTGCTCTTACATCTAAAGCTCCTCGAAAAATAAACGGGAAACCAAGTACGTTATTTACTTGGTTAGGATGATCAGATCTTCCTGTTGCCATGATAATATCTTCTCTAGTTCTTATCGCTAAATCGTAATCTATTTCTGGAACTGGATTTGCCATTGCAAACACAATTGGATTCTTAGCCATTGACAACAACATTTCTGCTGACACAACATTTCCTTTTGAGAGACCAATAAATACATCAGCATTATACATTGCCTCCTCTAAAGTATTGACATCTTTATCTGTAGCAAATTCTTCTTTCTGCGATGTTAAATTTCCTCTATCTTTTCTGATAACACCTTTGCTGTCGCACATAACGACGTTTTCTCTTTTTGCACCTAATTTTAAATACAATCTTGTACAAGAAATTGCGGCTGCTCCTGCTCCGTTTACGACAATTTGAACATCTTTAAACTTTTTCCCTGTGATTTCAATGGCGTTTTTTAACGCTGCTGCCGAAATGATTGCGGTGCCGTGTTGGTCATCATGCATTACAGGAATATCTAACTCTTCTTTTAATCTTCTTTCAATTTCAAAAGCTTCTGGCGCTTTAATGTCTTCAAGGTTAATTCCTCCAAAAGTTGGAGCAATAGCTTTAACCGTTTCTACAAATTTATCAACATCTGTTAAATCAATCTCAATATCAAAAACATCAATATCTGCAAAAATTTTAAACAACAATCCTTTTCCTTCCATTACTGGTTTTGAAGCTAATGCTCCAATATCACCAAGCCCAAGAACAGCTGTTCCGTTAGTAATTACAGCAACTAAATTTCCTTTAGCTGTATATTTATACGCATTATTTGGATCTTTTTCTATTTCTAAACACGGCTCTGCAACTCCTGGAGAATACGCCAACGATAAATCGTGTTGAGTTGCATATTTTTTGGTAGGAACTACTTCAATTTTTCCCGGTTTAGGTTTTGCGTGATATAATAAAGCCTCATGTCTTTTCCTAGATTCACTCATATATTTGCTATTTTTCTGAACTAACAAATATACTCTTTTTTAGATGGGTTTTTATTAAAAAACACCTAGTTCTAGGTAACAAAAATGTAGTTGTTAGCGTCTATTATAAAAGAAAACTTATTTTTAAGAAATAATTGTATCTACTTTAACAAAAAATAGAGCGCAATTTGATTTTACAACTTATACCTTGCTAAGGCTAACTTTAAAAAACTATGAAAAATACTTTTACATTATTTATCTTAATTCTCTCTTTTTCAGCTTCTTCTCAAATAAAAGGAAAAGTAGTAGATAACAAAGACGATGCACTTTCTTTCGTGAGTATCTATTTAGACGGGACAATCACCGGGACAACTTCTAATGATGATGGAGAATACGAATTACCATTAAAAAAAACAGGAAATTACACCGTGGTTTTTCAGTTTTTGGGCTTTAAAACATTAAAAAAATCAGTTAAAATCACTTCTTTCCCTTTTCAATTAAATGTAAAATTGGTTGAGGAACAAATAATGCTGAATGTTGTTCAGATTAATAGTAAAGAGAATCCCGCAAATCAAATTATTAGAAACGTTATCGCTAATAAAAAGAAAAACGAAAACAAAGTTCAAAAATTTACAGCCGATTTTTACTCAAGAGGTCTGTATAAAATAAAAAATGCTCCGGAAAAAATTTTAGGACAAGAATTAGGCGATTTGGGAGGCGGATTGGATTCTACCAGAAGTGGAATTATATATTTATCTGAAACTGTTTCTAAAATTTCGCATCAAAAACCCAACAACTTTAAAGAACATATTGTTGCTTCTAAAGTTAGCGGAAGAGATAATGGCGTAAGTTTTAACAGAGCCGAAGATGTAAATTTTAATCTGTACAATAATACTGTTAAATTAGGAAACGAGATTATTTCGCCAATTTCTAATTATGCTTTTGGCTATTATAATTATAAATTAGTCGGATCCTTTTACGATAAAAATGGACAATTAATTAACAAAATTGCCATTTTACCAAAACGTAAGAACGATCGTGTTTTTGACGGTTTTTTATACATTGTTGAAGATGATTGGGCTTTATACGGAACAGAAATTTCTGTAACTGGAACGCAAGTAAATTTACCTATGGTAGATGTTTTACGCTTAAAACAAAGTTATAATAAGTCTACAAAAAATAATGCTTGGATTCTGATTTCTCAAGCCATTGATTTTAAAATTGGCCTGTTCGGAATTAACATAAATGGACGTTTTTCATCCGCTTATAGCAATTACAACTTCAATCCAACTTTTAATGAAAACACTTTCGGAAAAGAAATTTTATCCTTTGAAAAAGAAGCTACAAAAAAAGATTCTTTGTATTGGAAAACGCTTAGACCTGTTCCGTTAACAACAGAAGAAGTTAAAGATTATGTGGTTAAAGACAGCATAAAAGTAATTCGTAAATCAAAAAAATATTTAGATTCTATTGATGTAAAAAACAACAAACTTTCTTGGGCGTTTCCTTTATCTGGGTATTCTTACAGAGATTCTTACAACAAATGGAGTTTAAATATTGATTCGCCTATTGCAGATTTGAATTTTAACACCGTTCAAGGATGGAATTCTACAATAGGAATGAGTTATTTTAAAGAACTAAATGAAGCCGGAAAATGGATAAATGTTGGAACAAATTTTAATTACGGTTTTTCTGATAAAAAGTTAAGGCCAACAGCATTTTTCGGTTATAAATGGAACAATATAAGTCGACCTATTTTACGTTTTTCTGGTGGAGTTACAACCAGACAATTTAATGGAGCAAATCCTATTTCTTCTTTTTGGAACACATTAAATTCCATTTATTTTGAAAGAAATTATATGAAAATTTATGAGAAAACGTTTGCAAATGTTTCTTTTTCACGAGAATTGACAAATGGTTTTCGATTTAATGGATCTCTTGAATTTGCTGATAGAAAACCGCTTGTAAACACAACAAACTACAGTGCTAAAAATATAGCAAATAGAGAATACTCGTCTAATGACCCACAAAATGCTGCGAATTTTTCTCCCTCTTTTATGCCTCATAAAATCTGGACATTAAATCTTGGAACAACCATTAATTTTGGAACAAAGTATTTATCATATCCGGACAGAAAATTTACGGTTTATAATGACAAATATCCATCTATTTATGTTGGTTACAGAAAAACATTTGGCGCTACTAATAATCAATTAAATTCTGATTATGTGTTTACGCAACTAAGACAAAACTTTTCTTTAAGAAACTTAGGAAACACAAAATATCGTATAAAAGGTGGTTTATTTCTAGAACAAAAAAACATTGCTTTTATGGATTACGCACATTTTAACGGAAATAAATTAGCTATTTCTCCAAGTGGCGGAACAACAAATCATTTTAATCTTTTAGATTACTATACATATAGCACCAATGATAAATTCGCAGAATTTCATGGAGAACATAATTTTAAAGGATTTTTGTTAGGTAAAATTCCTTTGATAAATCTACTAAACTTTCATGTTGTTGCTGGGGCAAAAGGATTATTTACTGGCGATAGAAAACCATACACAGAAGCATCTATAGGATTAGATAATATTGGTTTTGGTAAATGGCGATTTTTACGTGTAGATTATGTTATTTCTAAAGGCGGCATCAACCAAAAGCAACAAGGATTTGTTTTTAGTTTGAGTTTGTTTGATTAAATTTGAATGATGAAAATACAACTCTTACTTTTCGGAATTACAACAGATTTACTAAAAACCTCTTCACTAGAATTAGAAGTTTCAGAAAAGTGTACAATTGCTGATTTTAAAAAAGAAATTACAGCTCAATATCCGCAGTTAGAAAACATCAATTCGTATGCAATTGCAATCAATGAAACTTATGCTTCCGACGAAAAAGTTTTAAACCAAAATGATGTTGTAGCAATAATTCCGCCAGTTAGCGGAGGTTAATTTTGTAAATATTTTTTATCAACATAAAAAGTTCCGAAAGGTAAAATAGAAGCTACCAAGACAATTCCAAAAGTTTTTCCGTTCCATTTTTCTTCTGGTTTTAACATAAATGCTAAAACAACATATACCATAAATAGAATTCCGTGTGGCATTCCAAGCATTTTCACATAACTTGGGTCGTCACCAA
>JBLHOD010000049.1:0-7681 GCA_047622545.1 Polaribacter sp.
ATGTAAACCCGAAATTGAGTTTTTTGGTGCTGCGTTTCGTCTATCTCTCCAAGATAATGGTCGTTCTAATAAATCTACTTCTTCTCCATTAATTTTTAATCGAGTTAACAGCATTCCTTCTGTAGTTTCTGCAGGAACAGAATATCCTCTTGGTACGTCAGATCTAAAAACATTATGATCCAAACGTAATACAATACTTTTTAATTCTGTTATACTATTATTATGTACTAAGATGGTTTCTTTTCCAGAAAGAATTTGAGTATTTGGATTTAAACTTACGTCGATATCATAATCAGTTTCTAATTGCCAGTAGTTCTTACCAGGTTTCCCTGTAAAATCCCTTGTTCCTTCTTTAAGAGCTTTTTGAATTGAATTTGTTAACGGAATTTCTTGTCTAATTGCTCTTTTTTGCGATTCTCTAGTTTTACTTTGGGCAACAACGAAACTACATTGTGCTAGTATCAATAAAACCAATAATCCTTTTTTTGTAAACATTGCTTTATTATTAAAGGGTTAGTTATACTCTCATACTTACTCATACTTAATACATATAATTAAATATGAGCTGACATAATTACAATAAATTCGATAAAAAAACAACGATTAGAACCTAAACTTCAAGGGTATAAAAAACCTGCAACGAACAGTTGCAGGTTTTTTATTATATATAATAGTTTTTTATTAGCTCATTCCTCCATCAACAGACAAGGTTTGTCCTGTAATATAAGAACTCATGTCAGAAGCTAAAAAAACACACGCATATGCAATATCGTCTGGAGAACCACCACGTTTTAAAGGAATAGAATCTCTCCAGCCTTGCACAGTTGCTTCGTCTAATTTTCCTGTCATTTCAGTTTCTATAAAACCAGGCGCAATTACGTTAGATCTAATATTTCGAGAACCTAATTCCAACGCAACAGATTTAGAAAAACCTATAATTCCAGCTTTAGAAGCTGCATAATTTGCTTGTCCGGCATTTCCTTTTAAACCCACAACTGAACTCATGTTTATAATAGAACCATTCCGTTGTTTCATCATTGGACGAATAACAGCTTTTGTTAAGTTAAAAACCGACTTTAAGTTTACTTCAATCACTTTATCAAAATCATCTTCAGACATACGCATTAGCAAATTATCTTTTGTAATCCCTGCGTTGTTTACTAAAATATCTATAGAACCAAATTCTTTTAAAACATCGGCAGCTAATTCTTGAGCAGCATCAAAAATAGCAGCATTAGATTGATACCCTTTTGCATTTACACCCAATTCTATTAATTCGTTTTCTAAAGCAATTGCAGCCTCTACAGAAGAACTGTAGGTAAAAGCGACATTTGCTCCTTGTTGCGCAAACATTACCGCAATTCCTCTTCCAATACCTCTAGTAGCACCAGTTATAATTGCCGTTTTATTTTCTAATAATTTCATAGTCTAAGTTGTTTGATTTCTATTATACTTCAAATATACTACTCTTTATCTATTTATAAAGAGTCCCTTTTTCTGTAAAAGAAAAACTCCCGTAAAACTGAAATAAATTCAGTACAAACAGGAGTTTATATGGTATTAAATACGTGGTGTATTATTAAATTACTTTTTTAAAACGCTTGCAATCATTTCACCAATTTTTGCAGGAGAATTAACAACGTGAATTCCGTTTTCTGCTAAAATCTTCATTTTTGCTTGTGCAGTATCATCAGCACCACCAACAATTGCACCAGCATGGCCCATTGTTCTCCCTGCAGGAGCCGTTTGACCAGCAATAAAACCAACAACTGGTTTTCTATTTCCATCAGCTTTAATCCATTTAGCAGCATCAGCTTCTAAATTTCCTCCAATTTCTCCAATCATAACAATTGCTTCCGTTTCTGGATCGTTCATTAATAATTCAACAGCTTCTTTAGTTGTAGTTCCAATAATTGGATCACCACCAATTCCAATAGCTGTAGTAATTCCGTAACCCTGTTTTACAACTTGATCAGCTGCTTCATAAGTTAATGTTCCTGATTTAGATACAATTCCAACACTACCTTTTTTGAAGATAAATCCTGGCATAATGCCAACTTTAGCTTCGTCTGGAGTAATAACTCCTGGACAGTTAGGACCAATTAATGTACAGTCTTTATTTTCTATATACGCTTTTACTTTTACCATATCTGCAGTAGGAATTCCTTCTGTAATACAGATAATTACTTTGATTCCTGCATCAACAGCTTCCATAATTGCATCAGCAGCAAAAGCTGGAGGTACAAAAATAATTGAAGTATCAGCTCCTGCTTTAGATACAGAATCAGCCACCGTATTAAAAACTGGTCTTCCTAAGTGCTCTTGACCACCTTTTCCTGGAGTTACACCACCAACCACGTTTGTTCCGTAATCAATCATTTGACCTGCATGAAAAGTTCCTTCGCTACCAGTAAAACCTTGTACTATAATTTTTGAATCTTTATTTACTAAAACGCTCATTTATTTGTTTTTTCTCTTGTTAAATTTTCAATTGAAATTCAATTGTTTTTAGACCTTGCAAAAATAACTCTTTTTATATCGGTATACAACGAATAGTGAATCACTTTTTATGGTTGTTTGTGATATTCTTTAGGTAAATAGTTTCGCGTAATTTTTGACGATATTCAACGGGCGGAGTTCCGTAATAAATATTCTTTTTCAACGATTTTGTAACTCCGGTTTGTGCCATTACAACAGTTCCTTTTTCAATTGTAATTCCGCTAATAATACCAACTTGTCCCCAAATAGTTACTTCATCTTCTATAATTGTACAACCCGCAATTCCGGTTTGGGCAGCAATTAAACATTTTTCTCCGATTACTGTATCATGACCAATATGAACTTGATTGTCAATTTTTGTTCCTTTCTTTATCGTTGTATCTCCAGTAACTCCTCTATCAATAGTACAAGAAGCTCCTAAATCTACACTTTCTTCTATAATAACTCTACCCCCTGAAAGTAATTTATCGAAACCGGTTTCTCTATTTTTGTAATAAAACGCATCAGAGCCTAAAACAGTGTTTGCATGAATTGTAACATTGTTTCCTAAAATACAATTGTCATAAATTGTAACGTTAGGATGAATTATACAATTTGCACCAATTTGAACATTATTTCCGATAAAAACATTCGGTTGAATCATAGTGTTTTCTCCAATTATAGCAGATTCCGAAATACTTACTTTGGATGCTATAAACGGATTAAAATGATTGGTGATTTTATTGAAATCTCTGAAAGGATCATCAGAAATTAACAACGCTTTTCCTTCTGGGCAATCAACTTTTTTATTGATTAAAATAATTGTTGCAGCAGAATTTAATGCTTTATCGTAATATTTTGGGTGATCTACAAAAACAATATCTCCTTTCTCTACAACGTGAATTTCATTAATTCCAAGGATTCCAAAGTTTTTATCACCAACAAAATCTGCATCTATAAGTGACGCAATTTGTTGTAAAATTTGCGGTTTGTTGAATTTCATTATTGGCTATTGGCTGTTGGCTATTAGCAAAAGGCTAACTGCTAAAAGCTATTACTCTTTAATACGTTCTTGATACGATCCTTTTGTTGTTTCTATCTTAATTTTATCTCCTTCATTAATAAATAAAGGAACATTAACGGTCGCTCCAGTTTCTACAGTTGCAGGTTTTGTCGCATTTGTTGCTGTGTTTCCCTTAACTCCAGGTTCTGCATGTGTAACTTCTAAAACAACACTTGCAGGCATTTCTACAGAAAGCGGCATATTATCTTCTGAATTGATAATTATCGTAACTATTTCTCCTTCTTTCATTAAATCTGGGCTATCCAAAGCAGCTTCTAACAAACGAATTTGAGTATAATCTTGTTCATTCATAAAATGAAAGAATTCACCGTCATGATATAAAAACTGAAATTTGTGTGTTTCTACACGAACATCATCAATTTTTCTTCCAGCAGGAAACGTATTATCTATTACTTTACCATTGGTTACACTTTTTAATTTAGTTCTTACAAATGCAGGTCCTTTCCCAGGCTTTACATGTAAAAATTCAATTACTTTATAAATATCATTATTGTATCTAATACACAATCCGTTTCTAATATCTGATGTTGTTGCCATTTACTTATTTTAAATTTTTATATTATTATCCTGCTGAATATCCTTTCATAATTCCACGTTGAGAATTACGAATAAACAGCATTATTTCATCTCTTTCTGGTGTTGCCTCCATTTCAGCCTCAATAATTTCAATAGCTTGCGAAGTATTGTAATTTTTTTGATATAAGATTCTATAAATATCTTGAATCTCTTTAATTTTTGAGGATGTAAAACCTCTTCTTCTTAATCCAACAGAATTGATACCAACATAAGACAAAGGTTCTTTTGCTGCTTTTGTAAATGGAGGAACATCTTTTCTTACTAGAGAACCACCAGAAATCATTGCATGATCTCCAATATGAATGAACTGATGTATTGCAGACAAACCGCCCAAAACAGCATATTCTCCAACAATAACATGTCCACCTAATAAAACACCATTTACAATAATTGAATTGTTACCAACAATACAATCATGTGCAATATGTGCTGCGGCCATAATTAAGCAGTTATCACCAACAACTGTTTTACCTCTATCATTAG
Organism: Polaribacter sp.; assembly: GCA_047622545.1. GTDB lineage: Bacteria > Bacteroidota > Bacteroidia > Flavobacteriales > Flavobacteriaceae > Polaribacter. The sequence continues at coordinate 4,622 of JBLHOD010000049.1, forward strand.
TTCCTCTATTTATTGTAACACACTCTCTAATTGTAGTGTTGTCTCCAATTATAGTTAGAGAATCTTCTCCTTCAAATTTTAAATCTTGGGGAATTGCCGAAATAACAGCTCCAGGGAAGATTCTACAATTTTTTCCAATTCTAGCTCCTTCCATTATGGTAACGTTTGATCCAATCCAAGTTCCTGAGCCAATTTCTACATCATTGTTAATTGTTGTAAAAGGTTCTACAACTACATTTCTAGCAATTTTAGCTTGAGGATGTATGTATGCTAAAGGTTGATTCATAATCTTATTTTTTTGCTATTTGCGCCATTAATTCTGCTTCTACAACTAATTTTCCGTTTGCATAACCATAGGCTTGCATATGACAAATACCTCTTCTTATTGGCGAAATTAATTCACATTTAAATAGTAATGTATCTCCAGGTAATACTTTCTGTTTGAACTTTACATTATCCATTTTCATGAAGTATGTTAAGTAATTTTCTGGATCTGGAACTGTACTTAAAACCAAAACTCCACCACATTGCGCCATGGCTTCAACTTGTAAAACTCCTGGCATTACAGGTGCTCCAGGAAAATGCCCTACAAAGAAATCCTCGTTCATTGTAACATTCTTCATCCCAACAACGTGCTTATCAGAAAGTTCTAAAATTCTATCAATTAATAAAAATGGTGGTCTATGTGGAAGAATATCCATTATTTGATAAATATCCATTAATGGAGGTTGATTTAAATCAACCTGTGGAACGTTATTACGTTTCTCAAGTTTTATAATTTTAGACAATTTTTTAGCAAATTGTGTATTTACTAAATGTCCAGGTTTATTTGCGATAACTTTTCCTCTAATACGAATTCCTGTCAATGCTAAATCTCCAATTACATCTAATAATTTATGTCTTGCTGCTTCATTTGCCCAATGCAAATTTAAGTTATCTAAAATACCGTTAGATTGCACTGCAATGTCTTCTTTGTTAAAAGCTTTCTTTAATCTGTTCATTGTTACAGCAGATAACTCTTTATCTACATACACAATTGCATTATTTAAATCTCCGCCTTTAATTAAATCGTTTTCTAGAAGCATTTCAATTTCATGTAAAAAACTAAATGTTCTTGCCGCTGCAATTTCTTCTTTAAAATCTGAGATATGCTGTAAAGTAGCATTTTGTGTACCTAAAATTTTAGTACCAAAATCGACCATTGTAGTTATTTCGTATTTATCTGAAGGCATTAAAATAATCTCGCTTCCAGTAATATCATCTCTATAAGAAATAATGTCTTTTACAATGTATTCTTTAATATCTGCATCTTGTTCTTCTATTCCAGCTTTTTCTAAAGCTTCTATAAAGAATTTTGAAGATCCATCCATAATTGGTGGCTCTGATGCATCTATTTCAATTAATAAGTTATCAATGCCTAAACCAACTGCTGCTGCTAATACGTGTTCTGAAGTTTGAATCTGAACACCATTTTTTTCAAGGTTTGTTCCTCTTTGTGTATTAACTACATATTCTGCATGGGCAGCAATAATAGGCTCGCCTTCTAAATCTACACGTGCAAATGCATAACCATGATCTATTGGTGCAGGTTTAAAAGTCATCTTTACCGTATTTCCTGTGTGTAATCCAACACCAGAAAGGCTAACTTCTTTTTTTATTGTTTGTTGTTTGTTACTCATCATTATTCACTTTGAGTTTTATATTTTTCTCTAAATTATTTATTGTTTTTACCAATTCTGGTAATTTTTTAAAATATACGTAAGATTTATTGAAATCAGAAAAACCAAAAGCTGGAGTTCCATTAATTACTTGATTATCTTTAACACTCTTAGTTACACCAGATTGTGCTCCTATTTTCACATTATCTCCAACTGTTATATGTCCTGCAAAACCTACTTGACCGCCAATCATACAATTTTTTCCAATTTTAGCAGAACCTGAAATTCCTGTTTGAGCAGCAATTACGGTATTTTCTCCAATTTCTACATTATGAGCAATTTGTATTTGATTGTCTAGCTTTACTCCTCTTCTAATAATTGTCGATCCTAAAGTTGCTCTATCTATTGTAGTTGCAGAACCAATATCAACATAGTCTTCTATTATAACATTTCCTATTTGCGGAATCTTAGAATACACACCTTTTTTATTTGGCGCAAAACCAAATCCATCAGAACCAATTATTACTCCTGAATGCAAAACACAATTACTACCTATTTGAGTTTCAGAATATATTTTTACACCAGAAAAAAGTGTACAATCATTTCCAATCACAACATTATCACCGATATATACATTTGGATAAATTTTTGCATTTTCTCCAATCGTAACATTTTCTCCTATATAAGCAAAAGCGCCAATATATTCATTTGAACCTATTAATGCTGTAGAAGAAATAAAATGTGGTTGTTCTCTACCCGATTTATTATTTTTTACTTCATTATAAAATTCTAAAACTTTAGAAAAAGACGCATATGCATCTTCTACTTTTATCAATGTCGTTTCTATTTCCTTTTCTGGGTTAAAGCTTTTATTAACAATAGTTATTGAAGCTTTTGTTGAATATAAATATGGATTGTATTTTGGATTGGATAAAAAAGTAAGGCTACCTTTTTCTCCTTCTTCAATTTTAGATAGTTTGGAGACTTCTACATTTGGGTTTCCAACAATGTCTCCTTCTAAAATTTCCGCTATTTGTTGAGCTGTAAAATTCATTATCTGCAAAAGTATGAAAATTCTTAGGAATTGTCTAATTACATTTTCTTAGGATAACACAAATAAAACTTTTCTACAGGTTTTGTTAGTGCTTGTAAATTTAATTGATCTGAAGCAGAAACAATATCTACTGTTTTATCGTTTTTAGACACTATTTTTATTGGATTAGTTGTGCTATACGCTTGATTACTGACTACACCTTCAAAAACAAAATAATGTGCAAATGCTACGTCAATATTATATTTTGTAGTTAATTTTTCTATTTTTTTATCTACTTCTTCTTTTGTAAATTTTTTATCTTGAATATTGATTTTCAGTAAATTACGATTCATTATCATTGTAGACAAT
>JBLHOD010000050.1:0-7603 GCA_047622545.1 Polaribacter sp.
TAAAAAAGAGATCTTAAAAGCAAAAGCTGAAAAGGTAGAAATTAAAACTGTTGGTAAGATTGATATCAATCCAGTTGTTGCTAAAAAAGAAATTAAGAAGGAAGAGCCTAAGAAGGAAGAAGCGAAGCCTGTTGAAACACCAGTTGCAAAAGAAGAAAAGCCCGTTGAAAAGAAAGCAGAAAGTATTGAAAAGCCTAAAGTAGAAGAGAAGATAGAAGTAGAGAGCCCTAAAGCTAAAAAAGTAAAAAAGATAGTAAAGGAAGAAGTAAAAGAAGTAGTTGTTCCAGAAGTTGAAGAAGAGGTAACTGCAGAAAATTCTGAAAAACTTACTACACAATATAAAAAATTAAACGGTCCAAGAATTACAGGTCAAAAAATAGACTTAAAGCAATTCGAAAAGCCTAAAAAGAAAAAACCTGCAGCAAAACAAGCTGGTAAAACTGCTGCTGCTGCTGCTGCTGCTGACTCAAAAAAGAAAAGAAAAAGAATTGTTAAGCCTGCAAATAACAACAGAAATAACCCTGGAAGAAGTGCTGGAGGAAATTCTGGAGGAAATACTAGAGGCGGATATAAAGGAAGAGGTCCTGTAAGACCAGCTGTTAAAAAAGAAGAACCAACAGAAGCAGATGTTCAAAAACAAGTGCGTGAAACTTTAGAAAGACTTCAAGGTAAATCTAGCAAAGGAAAAGGAGCAAAATACCGTAAAGATAAAAGAGACCAACACAGACATCAGTCTGAAATGGATGAAGAAATCGCTGCAGCAGAAAGTAAAATTTTAAAAGCAACAGAGTTTGTTACCGTAAGTGAAGTAGCTACGATGATGGATGTTCCTGTTACTAATATCATTTCTGCATGTATGTCTTTAGGTATGATGGTAACAATGAATCAGCGTTTAGACGCAGAAACATTAGTTGTTGTTGCAGAGGAATTTAATTATAAAGTTGAGTTCGTTGGTGCAGAGGTAGAAGAATCTATTATAGAAGTAGAAGATAAAGAAGAAGATTTAGTAACACGTGCGCCAATTATTACTGTAATGGGTCACGTAGATCATGGTAAAACATCTTTATTAGATTATATTAGAAAAGCAAATGTTATTGAAGGAGAATCTGGAGGAATTACACAACATATTGGTGCGTATTCTGTAAAGGTTGGAGATCAAAAAATAGCATTTTTAGATACTCCTGGTCACGAAGCCTTTACGGCGATGCGTGCTCGTGGAGCTCAAGTTACAGATTTAGTAATTATTGTAGTTGCAGCAGATGATGATGTGATGCCACAAACAAAAGAAGCAATTTCTCATGCGCAAGCAGCGGGAGTTCCAATTATTTTTGCAATCAATAAGATTGATAAACCAAATGCAAATCCAGATAATGTAAAAACACAATTATCTGCGATGAATTTATTGATTGAAGAATGGGGTGGAAACATTCAGTCACAAGATATTTCTGCTAAAACAGGAGAAGGAATTCCAGAATTATTAGAAAAAGTATTGTTAGAGGCAGAAATTTTAGAATTAAGATCGAACCCTAATAAATTAGCAACTGGAGCAGTTGTTGAAGCTTTATTAGATAAAGGGAGAGGTTATGTTACTACAGTATTAGTACAAGCCGGAACTTTACGAATTGGAGATTACATGCTTGCTGGTAAAAACAGCGGTAAAGTAAAAGCAATGTTCGACGATAAAGGAGTAAATGTAGAAGAAGCTGGTCCATCAACTCCAATATCAATTTTAGGTTTAGATGGTGCGCCACAAGCAGGAGATAAATTTAATATCTTTGAAGACGAAAGAGAAGCTAAACAAATAGCATCTAAACGTTCTCAATTACAAAGAGAGCAGTCTGTAAGAACTCAAAAAACATTAACGCTTGATGAAATTGGAAGAAGAATTGCGTTAGGAGACTTTAAAGAATTAAACATCATCTTAAAAGGAGATGTAGATGGTTCTGTAGAAGCATTAACAGATTCGTTCCAAAAATTATCTACGGATGAAATTCAAGTAAATATCATTCATAAAGGAGTTGGAGCAATTACAGAATCTGACGTATTATTGGCATCAGCATCTGATGCAATTGTAATCGGATTTAATGTTCGTCCACAAGTAAAAGCAAGAGTTATTGCAGATAAAGAAGAAGTAGATATTAGAAACTACTCAATTATTTATGACGCAATTAACGATCTTAAAGATGCAATGGAAGGAATGCTTTCTCCAGACATGAAGGAAGAAATTACTGGAAATGTTGAAATTAGAGAAGTTTATAAAATTTCTAAAGTTGGTAACATTGCAGGCTGTATGGTGATTTCTGGTAAAATCTTGAGAAATTCTATGATTAGAATTATTAGAGACGGAATAGTGGTGCATACAGGAACTTTAGAAGCTTTAAAAAGATTTAAAGACGACGTTAAAGAAGTTGCTAAAGGCTACGATTGTGGAATTCAAATAAAAGGCTACAATGATATTAAAGAAGGTGATGTAATTGAAGCATACCAAGAGATAGCTGTTAAGAAAAAATTGAAATAATATCAATTTATAAGCATAAAAAAAGGAGCGAATTTTCGCTCCTTTTTTTGTTTGTAATAGTATCTTTTATCTAGGTACAATAATTGCAGAAGGAAATTTAAATTTAATTTCGTTTAAGATTTTATCAGCTTCTAATCTCGTTTTATAATCTCCAACTTGAACTTTCCAATCAGGAGATTCAAATAAAATGTACGTTTTAATCGTTGGATGCTCTAACCTAAATTTACTTTGCATTGTTTTTATTGCTGTTTCATAGCCACTGTTTAATTGAACTCTAAAGCCGTACCCATTCTTTTTATTATACTCTATCTTCTTTTTAATTAGAGACTTTACCTCATTACTTGTTGTTGTTTGCCCGTTAATGTTTGTTATTCCAAGAATAATAGTAAGCAAAATACTTACAAAAACTGATTTCATATTTATCATTTAAAACTTTTTTACAAAAGTAATAACTTGTTTCATATAAGTTTAGTATTTATTACTATTTAGAATCGCTATAAATTATGAATTTACAGTAAATTAGCATTTCAAAATTTAGAGATAAATGGTACTTTTGTAAAGGTGTTCAAACATCTATTTATTTAGGTTTTGAATTTATTGAAAGCACCAAACTAGATAGAAAATTTATATTTTATAGTATGAAAAGTGTGGATAAACACAGTAACTTAAACAGATTGCTACTTAAAAGCTTTACTTTCCTTTTAATTTTGACAATGAGTCTTTCTATTCAGGCACAAGATGCCGTGAATGTTGAACAACAAAAAGAAGGTAGGAGTTTATTTATAGCCCTTTGTTCTTCGTGTCATAAACTTGATAAAAAGTCTATTGGACCAGCTTTAGGAAAGGTTGAAGAAAGAAGAGAGGCAGATTGGTTAATATCTTGGATTAAAGATAATAACGCATTAAGAGCTTCTGGAGATGCAGAAGCAAATGCAATTTATGATGAGTACAATGGTGCTATAATGAGTAGCTTTCCTCAGTTAACAGATAAAAATATCGAAGATATTCTTTATTATACAACTGTTGGTGACCCTAAAAAAGCGAAAGAGGAAGTTATAGTAGGTGGTCAAACTTTAGAAAAAACAGGCCCTCCAGATTGGTTGATTTATTTCTTGGCAGCAGCAATGGTTGTCGCGTTTTTAATGATTGCTAGTTTATTAAAACAAGTAAGTGAATTAAAAGGGAATAAAAGACCAGAAAATCATTCGAATTTAAAAAGAGATCTCCAAGAATTATGGGCAGGTATTAAAAAGAATACCTTTTTGAAAGTGTTGGCAACAATATTTTTGATTTTAATGGGTATTTATATTGTTTTTGGAATGTTGTTTACTGTTGGTGTTGATCAAGGATATCAACCTATTCAACCAATCGCATTTTCACATACAATACATGCTGGAGATAATAAGATAGATTGTCAATATTGTCACTCTTCTGCAAAGCATAGTAAAACATCTGGAATTCCTTCGGTTAATGTTTGTATGAACTGTCATAAAAATATTTCTGAAGTAGCTGATGATACTAAAATTGAATCTATGGGCTTTGGTAAAGTTGAGTTAGATGCAGAGATTCAAAAATTATATACAGCAGCAGGTTGGGATTCAGAAAATTTAACATATACAGGAGAAACTCAACCGATTAAATGGACACGAGTGCATAACTTACCTGATTTCGCATATTTTAATCACTCGCAGCACGTAACTGTTGGAAATCAAAAATGTCAAACATGTCATGGTCCAGTTGAGACGATGGATGAAGTGTATCAATTCTCTCCATTAACAATGGGTTGGTGTATTGATTGTCATAAAGAAACTAAAGTAGATTTAAAGGGTAATGCATATTATACTAAAATCCACGAACAGTTATCTAAAAAGTATGGAGTTGAGTCTGTTACAGTAGCTCAATTAGGTGGAAAAGAATGTGGTAAATGTCACTATTAATTAAAGAAAAAAGAAGTAATTGGTTTTAGTGAAAACTAACAACTAATAACGAACAACTAATAACTAGATAAAAAATGGCTTCAAACAAAAAATACTGGCAAAGTGTTGAGGAACTTAAAGGGAGTTCTATTGTTGAAACGCTAAGTAAAAATGAATTTGTAGAAGAAATTCCAACAGATGAATTTTTAGGAGATAAAGAAACTTTAGAGTCGTCATCTACATCAAGAAGAGATTTCTTAAAATATGTAGGATTTGCAACTGCTGCAGCATCTTTAGCTGCCTGTGAAGGTCCTGTTAGAAAATCAATTCCTTATGTAGTAAAACCATATGATATTACACTTGGTGTTGCAGATTGGTATGCAACAACAATTGCAGATGGTTATGACTTCGCTAATATTTTGGTAAAAACTAGAGAAGGGCGACCTATTTTAGTGATGCCAAATAAAGAAGCAAACGGAATAACAAACGCACGTGTTCAGGCTTCTGTTTTGTCTTTATATGATAATCAATTACGTTTAAAAGAGCCTCAAAACAAAGAGTCTTTTTTAACTTGGGACGACGCAGATGGTCAAATAGCTAAAAAGCTAAATGATTTAAAAGCCGCAAATGAATCTGTTGTTTTATTAACAGGAACATTAGCAAGCCCATCTACAGATAAAATTATTTCAGAATTTACAACCGCATTTCCAAATGTAAAACATGTTGTATATGATGCAGTTTCAGACTCAGGAGCTTTAGATGCTTTTGAAGCTTTTTACGGAACTCGCTCTTTACCAACATATCATTTAGATACTGCTAAAGTTATTGTTTCTGTTGGAGCAGATTTCTTAGGAGATTGGCAAGGTGGTTATGATAAAAGCTATGCAGCAGGTAGAAAACCAGCAGAAGGTAAGATGTCTCGTCATATTCAGTTTGAATCTAACATGACTTTAACTGGAGCAAATGCAGATAAAAGAATTATTCTAAAACCTTCAGAGCAAGTTTTTGCTTTAATTAATTTATACAATCACGTAACTGGATCTAACATGTCTTCTAAATCAACTCCTGTTGATGCTGAAGTAAAGAAAGCTGCAAGTCAGTTAAAGAAAGCTGGTGCAAATGGAGTTGTGGTTACAGGTATAAATGATAAAAATGCTCAAATAATTGCTATGGCAATTAATATTGCGTTGCAAAGTACTGTGATGGATGCCGCTACAACAAATAACATCAGACAAGGAAACGATGCTGATGTTGCTCAATTAGTAGCAGATATTAAATCAGGAAAAGTAAAAGGATTAATTACACACAATGTAAATCCGGTTTACTCTTTAGCAAGCGGAAATGACCTTAAAGAACAAATAGGGAAATTAAAATTATCAGTTGCTCTTTCTGAGCAATTTGATGAAACTGCAAGCGCAACTGAATTTGCATTACCAATGTCTCATTTCTTAGAATCTTGGGGTGATGTTAATGTATCTTCTGCAGTGCATAGTTTAGTTCAACCAACAATTCAACCATTATTTAATTCTCGTCAATTACAAGATGTGTTATTAAAATGGTCTGGAAGTTCAACTTCTTATTACGATTATTTAAGAGCCTTTTGGGCTTCAAATATATTAGAGGGAAAATCTTGGAATCAAGCATTGCACGATGGAACATTTAAAAAAGCTGTTTCTAATTCAGTTTCTACAAAATCTGTAGATATAGCAGCATCAGCTTCTAGCTTAAATAAAGCAACAAAATCTTCTAGCATGGAGTTAAACTTGTTTACTTCAATCGCTTTAGGTGATGGAAAACAAGCAAATAACCCATGGTTACAAGAATTGCCAGATCCAATAACTAGAGCTGCTTGGGATAATTATATTACCATGTCTATGCCAGATGCTAGAGAACTAGGTTTCTCTAACCCTGTTCAAGATAATGGAGCAATAAACGGTCAGTATGCAAATATTACTGTAAACGGAGTTACAGTTTCTAACATTCCAGTTATGGTTCAACCAGGACAAGCAAAAGGTTCTATTGGATTAGCTTTAGGGTATGGAAGAACTCAGAATTTAAAAGATGCAATGGTAGTTGGAGTTAATGCATTTCCATTATACTTCAATTCAAATCATATACAAACAGGTGTTTCAATAGAAAAAACTAGCGGAACACATAAGTTTGCTTGTACACAAGTACAAAAAACAATTGCAGGAAGACATGACATTTTAAAACAAGCTACTTTAAAAGAAGTAACTAGTAATGTTGATCCGAATCATACTTGGAATCAGAAAGCAAAAGTGTCGTTAAACCATAAAGAAATTGATGCAAATTCTGTTGACCTTTGGGATAAACAACCTAGAAGTGTAGGGCATCATTTTAATTTATCAATTGATCTTACATCTTGTACAGGTTGTGGAGCTTGTGTGGTTGCATGTCATGCAGAAAACAATGTTCCAGTTGTTGGTAAAAATGAAGTAAGAGTTGGTAGAGATATGCATTGGTTGCGTATTGATAGATATTATTCTTCAGAAGTAGAAACAAGAGAAGAAGCAAAAGCACAAGGTTTAAGCGGAGGTAGTTTATATAAAGCAATAGAAACTGTTGCTGAAAATCCTACGGTTGCTTTTCAACCAATGATGTGTCAACATTGTAATCATGCGCCTTGTGAAACAGTTTGTCCAGTTGCAGCAACATCGCATGGTCGTCAAGGTCAAAATCAAATGGCTTATAACCGTTGTGTAGGAACCAGATATTGTGCAAACAACTGTCCATATAGAGTTCGTCGTTTTAACTGGTTTAGTTACAACAATAACGATGAGTTCGATTTTAATATGAATGATGAATACGGTAAAATGGTGTTAAATCCAGACGTAGTTGTTCGCTCTAGAGGAGTTATGGAAAAATGTTCTATGTGTATTCAAATGACACAAGCAACTATTTTAAAAGCGAAAAAAGAAGGTAGAAAGATTGAAGTAGACGAATTTGCTACAGCCTGTACAACAGCATGTGCAACAGGAGCAATGGTGTTTGGAGATATAAACAATCCAGATGATGCAGTTACACATTTAAAAGAAGATAAAAGAGCTTTTCACGTGTTAGACTATATTGGTACAAGACCAAATGTAGTATATCAGGTAAAAGTAAAGAATACTAACGAAGCGTAATTATAAATTAAGATATTAAAATA
>JBLHOD010000051.1:0-7541 GCA_047622545.1 Polaribacter sp.
TTTTCAGATTTTAATGCATCCATCCACATTTTCCAATCTTCTCCTCCCATTACTGCAACTGTATTTTCAATATCGTCTCCTTCTGCTGGGTTGATAGAAATTTCAGTTATGTTTCCTGTATGAAAATCTACTGTTTTATTAGAAAAAACTCCGCCTATTGGTTTTAAAACCGATTTGAAACGTTCTCCTGTATTTGGATGTGTTCTTACCGGTGAAGCCACACTATAAATAACCAAATCAATTTGACCTAAATCTGCCTTGATCATGTCTAATGTTTGGCGTTTTATTTCGTTTGAAAATGCATCACCATTAATACTTTTCGCATATAATCCAGCTTTATTTGCATGTTTTTCAAATGCCGCAGTGTTATAATAACCTGCTGAGCCTGTTCTTCCTGGCGTAGAAGGTTTGTCAAAATACACTCCGATTGTTGCTGCATCTGAACCAAATGCGCTAGAAATTCTTGATGCTAATCCAAACCCTGTTGAAGAACCAATTACCAACACTTTTTTTGCGCCGTTGATTGCTCCTTTAGATTTTACATATTCTATTTGATTAATTACATTTTGCTCACATCCTGTTGGGTGCGCTGTTAAACAAATAAATCCTCTTGTTCTTGGTTCTATAATCATGGTTTGGTTGTTTTAGTATTTTTATTTAATGATTGTCCATAATTCTTTGGCCAATCATATTTAGTATTCTTTTATTAAACTCTAAATCATTTACTTTATACACATCAAACTCGTCTTCTGTAAACTGCCCAATAATTAATCCTAGTAATTGATTTCTTAAAACTGTATTCTTTTTTGTGACTAAAATTACGTAATTATTTAATCCTTCTTTTGTTAAGCTGCCAATATCTGTCTTCTGTTTTTGAGAGAAATGACTAAATACTTGTAAAATAGTTGTGTTTTGTAATTTTAAAATTGGGCGTAATGTTTTATTTTGAAAGTTTTCATCTGTACTTTTTGATGATAAATTTAATACAGGTCGAATACTTACTTTTTTATTATCCATTTAAAAAATTGTTCACATTTTTTTCGATACGAGCTAACACATTTTCGGTATTTGCTTTTACAAATTTTTCTCCTGTAATTTGCTCGAACAACTCAATATATCTATTAGAAATTTCTATAATTTTCTCATCTGACATTTCTGGAATTTGCTGGCCATCTTTTCCTTGAAATTCGTTTTCTATGAGCCATTGTCTTACAAATTCTTTTGACAATTGTTTTTGTGTTTCATCTTTTTTTTGACGCTCTTGATATCCATTTGCATAAAAATAACGAGAAGAATCTGGTGTATGAATTTCATCTATTAAAACGATTTTCCCTTCTTTTGTTTTACCAAATTCGTATTTAGTATCAACCAAAATCAATCCACGTTTTGCAGCAATTTCTGTTCCTCTAGCAAACAATTTACGTGTATAATCTTCTAACACCAAATAATCCTTTTCTGAAACAATTCCTTCAGCTAAAATAGCTGAACGAGAAATATCTTCGTCGTGATCTCCATTTTCTGCTTTTGTAGATGGAGTTATAATTGGAATTGGGAATTTGTCATTTTCTTTCATTCCTTCTGCCATTACTACTCCACAAAGTATTCTTTTTCCTGCTTTGTATTCTCTAGCTGCATGCCCAGACATATAACCTCTAATTACCATTTCTACTTTAAATGGATCACATAAATGACCAATAGCCACATTCTCATCTGGATTTGCAATTAACCAATTCGGAACAACATCAGCAGTAGCATTCATCATTTTGGTTGCAATCTGATTTAAAATTTGCCCTTTAAACGGAATTTGTTTTGGCAGAACTACATCAAAAGCTGACAATCTATCAGAAGCAATCATTACCAATACATCGTCATTTATATTGTAAACCTCTCTTACCTTTCCTTTATAAACAGATTTTTGCTTCGGAAATTGAAAATTAGTTTCGTTAATTGTGTTCATTTTAATTTAATTGTTGTTGCCTGCAAAAGTAAACTAAAGACTTTTGACTAACAACAAAAAATTATTCCGTTTCTATACTTTTATATGCAGAAATAATTCGTTTTACCAATCTATGACGAATTATATCTGTTTCATCTAAATAAACGTGTGCAATTCCTTCAATCTCTTTTAACGCTAATAGTGATTCTTTTAAACCAGAAACTTGTTTTCTTGGTAAATCAATCTGACCAGGATCACCATTTATAATAAACTTTGCATGTTTTCCCATTCTGGTTAAAAACATTTTCATTTGATTGTGCGTAGTGTTTTGTGCTTCATCTAAAATTACAAAAGCATTGTCTAAGGTTCTACCACGCATAAACGCTAAAGGCGCAATTTGTATCACTCCTTTTTCTAAATGAGATTCTAATTTTTCATGCGGAATCATATCACGTAAAGCATCATATAATGGTTGCATATACGGATCTAATTTTTCTTTTAAATCTCCTGGTAAAAACCCCAAGTTTTCTCCAGATTCTACTGCTGGTCTTGTTAAAATAATTCGGCGAACTTCTTTATCTTTCAATGCTTTTACTGCTAAAGCAACTGCTGTATATGTTTTTCCTGTTCCTGCTGGCCCAACCGCAAAAAGCATATCATTTTTTCGCATCATAGAAACCATTTTACGCTGGTTTTCTGTTTGTGGTTTTATCAATTTACCATTCACTCCATGCACTAAAACGTCATTTGTATTTACATCCGTTTTTTCCTCTTTTCCTGTAGAAGTTAAAATACGCTCAATGCTATTTTCGTCTAGTTTGTTATATTTATTAAAATACTTCATCAACATTTCTATGCGTTTTTCAAACTCATCTAGAATGTCAGACTCTCCGTAAATTTTTAAGTTATTCCCTCTTGCTACAATTTTTATTTTCGGAAAATATTTTTTTAGTTGTGCAATGGTACTGTTCTGAGCTCCAAAAAAGTCTTTTGGGTCGATGTCTGTTAGTTCAATAATTCTTTCTGTCAAATGATTCTATTTTAATAGGTTAACAATTTGTGAATTGTAAATAGTTACATAAAATAAAATGAGATAAAACCTATCTCCTTTTTATACAAGAAAATTACGGATAAAAATTTAGAATTGATTAGCTTTGTGTAAAATTTTTGTGTTTTTTTAAACAATTAATTAACAGGTGGTTTTTGTATGTCTTTAATAACTTTAACAACAGATTTCGGAACTAAAGACCATTTTGTAGGCGCTGTAAAAGGAGCTATTTATACAGAATTACCTGATGCTAGAATTGTTGATATTACGCACGAAATTTCTCCGTTTAGCATTACAGAAACTGCTTATATTTTAAAAAACTCCTATAAAAGTTTTCCTGATAAAAGCATTCATATTGTTGGTGTAGATTCTGAGTTGAGTTCAGAAAACAAACACATTGCGTTGTTGTTAGACAATCATTATTTTATTTGTCCTGATAACGGAATCATTTCTATGATTGCTTCAGAAATCAATCCAACTCAAATTGTAGAAATTAACATTCACGATCGTATAGAAAGTAGTTTTCCTGTGTTAGATGTTTTTGTTCAAGTTGCTTGTTTTATTGCTCGTGGGGGAAACTTAGCTGTTATTGGTAAAGAAATTAAGACGTATAAAAAAATGACTGAAATTCAGCCAAAAATCAATGCTAACGAAACTCAAATTATTGGAAGTGTAATTTATATTGACAACTACGGAAATATCATCAGTAATATCAGTGAAAAACTATTTACAGAAATTGGCAAAGGAAGAAATTATAAAGTAATTGCTAGACGCTATTCTTTTGATAAAATCAACAAAAAGTATAACGACATTATCAATTACGAAATTAATGAAAACAGAAATCATTATGATGGCACTAAACTAGCCATTTTTAATTCTGCCGGATTTTTAGAAATTGCTATTTACAGAAGTAATTTAAATACAGTTGGTGGCGCTTCTTCTTTGTTAGGATTGGATTACAGAGATACAATTATAATAGAATTTTATTAATCTTTAAGAAAATACACATGTTTGTTAGAATTGTAAAAATGGGATTTCATGAAGAAAATGTAACAGCATTTCTAGCCATTTTTGAAGATAAAAAAGAAAAAATTAGAAACAATGAAGGCTGTCAGTTATTAGAATTGTATCGTGATAAAAATGACCCAACCATTTTCTTTACCTATAGTTATTGGCAAACCGAACAAGATCTAGAAAATTATAGAAATTCTGAATTATTTAAAGTTGTTTGGGCTAAAACAAAAGCCTTATTTAATAAAAAACCTGAAGCTTGGAGCGTAGATAAAACGGTAAGTTTACCATAATCCGTTTTCAGTTGTCAATGTTTGGATGTCATTCTGAGAGAAGCGAAGAATCTGTTTTAAATAATAATTAAATTAGTAGTGAATAAGTATCCATGAAGCAATTTTCTTTTTTAGATTTTCCTGAGCTTAAAACTGAGCGATTATTGTTGCGCCAATTAAATATTGATGATGCAAATGCTATTTTTAAGTTACGTTCTAATAAAGAGATTAATAAATTAATCACCAGAAAAACACCAAAAAGCACTCAAGATGCTGAAGAATTTATTAGTGTTTGTCATCAAGAATTTGACAAACAAAATCGAATATTTTGGCCAATGCAATTAAAAGAAACCAACGAAGTAATTGGTACAATTGTATATCATAATATTTCATTGGATGAAAACTATGCCGAAATCGGGTACGAACTGAATCCGAAATTTCATAAAAAAGGGTTTATGAATGAAGCAATACAAGCTGTTGTAGCATTCGGAATTAAAACAATGAAACTAAAAGTTATTGAAGCTTTTACACATCAAAATAATATCGCTTCTAGTGCGTTGTTAGAGAAACACAATTTTGTTTTTCAACCAGAAAGAAGAGACAAAGGTTTTGAAAATAATCGTATTTTTAAACTTATAAGTAATAATTAAAGCATAAACAAATCAACAGTTAAACAATGTTTCCAATCCTTAGAAAAGAATTCAATTTATTTTTTGCTTCGCCAATTGCCTATTTGGTAATTGGAGTTTTCTTGTTGGTAAACGGATTGTTTTTATGGGTATTTAAAGACGACACGAATATTTTAAATGCTGGTTTTGCAGATTTAAACAGCTTCTTTTATTTAGCTCCTTGGATTTTATTATTCTTAATTCCCGCAATAACCATGAAAAGTTTTGCAGACGAATTAAATGCCGGAACCATAGAAACGTTACGAACAAAACCAATTACAGATTGGCAAATTGTGTTGGGTAAATTTACTGCTTCACTCCTATTAATTATCGTTGCTTTAGCGCCAACATTAACCTATGTGTATACAATTATTCAGTTAGGAAACCCAGTTGGAAATATCGATTTAGGAAGCACAATTGGTTCGTACATTGGTTTGTTGTTTTTAGCAGCAACGTATACTTCTGTTGGATTATTTACTTCAACATTTTCTAAAAATCAGATTGTCGCATTTATTCTCGGTGTTTTTATAACCTTCTTTTTGTTTTATGGATTTGATGCCATTGCAGGCTTATTTCCAGCAAATAGTTACACCATTCAGTTATTCGGAATCAACGAGCATTTTAAAAGTATCAGTCGCGGAGTTATTGACACAAGAGATGTTTTGTACTTTGTTTCCGTAAGTGTTTTCTTTTTATTACTAACTAAAAACCAGTTACGTAATGTCTAAGAATCTAAAAACAGTTGCAAAATTATTGGTCAGTTTACTATTGCTTAATTTCTTAGGAAATCAATATTACAAACGTTTTGATGTAACACAAGACAAACGTTACACGTTAACAAACACAACAAATATAATCGTAAATTCTGTTGATAATGTTTTAAATGTAAAAGTATATTTACAGGGCGATTTTCCTGCGGAATTTAAGCGTTTACAAATTGAAACCAAACAGTTTTTAGAAGAGTTAAGAGCTGTAAATTCTAATATTAGAATTCAGTTTATCAATCCAGATTCTTACAGAGAAGAGTTAGTTAAAAAAGGATTAACTCCAAGTAAATTAACGGTTGAAGAAGACGGGAAATTATCAGAAGCCATAATATTTCCGTGGGCAGAAATCTCTTATCTAAACAAAACCGAATTGGTGAATTTATTGCCAAGTTCGAATGCAAATTCGCAAGACGAACAATTGCAAAATGCTGTTGAAAATTTAGAGTTTTCTTTTGCAAGTGCGATTAAAAATATCGGCAGAAAAAACAAACAAAAAATAGCCATCCTTTCTGGAAATGGAGAATTAGAAGACATTTATTTATATAGCTTTTTAAAAGAAGTTGCCACAAAATATAGTTTAGCAAAATTTACGTTAGATTCTGTACTTACAAATCCGCAAAAAACACTTCAAGATTTAACCAATTTTGATTTAGCAATTATAGCAAAACCAACGATTAAATTTTCTGATAACGAAAAATTAACGCTAGATCAATTCATCACAAATGGTGGGAAAACGCTTTGGATGATTGACAATATTCAAGCAGAACAAGATAGTTTATTGCAAACTGGCAAAATGTTGGCATATCCAAGAGATTTGAATTTAACCGATTTATTATTTGCGTACGGAGTAAGAATCAATACAAGCATTGTTAAGGATTTATATGCTGCTAAAATTCCGTTAGCAACAGGGAATGTTGGTAACCAAACGCAGTTTCAATATTTACCTTGGAGTTTTCATCCGTTGGTAAACGGAAATACAAATCATCCAATTACAAAAAATATTCGCCCAGTTCGTTTACAGTTTACAACTCAAATTGATACCTTAAAGAACAACCTCAAAAAAACATCTTTATTAGCAACATCATTATTATCTGGAAAATTAGGAACACCAAGTTTTGTAGAATTAAAAACAATTGCAGATGAGCAAAATCCAAACGAATACAAAAGCGGAAAACAATTAACTGCAGTTTTGTTAGAAGGTCTTTTTAATTCGGCTTATAAAAACAGGGTTAAACCTTTTAAAACGGCACTTTTTAAAGCGCAAAGTGTCACAAACAAAATGGTTGTAATTGCTGATGGAGATATTGCAAAAAATCAAATATTAAAAAATAAACCGTACGATTTATCAACTGATAAATGGACGCAAGAAACCTTTGGGAATAAAGAGTTTTTGTTAAATACAGTAGATTATTTATTGGATGATGATGGTTTAATCAATCTTAGAAATAAATCACTGAAAATTAATTTATTAGACAAACAAAAGGCTTTTGAAGAACGTTCTTTTTGGCAGTTTTTTAATGTTGTTTTACCGTTGGTTTTATTAGCAATTTTTGGTGTTGTTTTTAATTATCTAAGAAAAAGAAAATACACGTAATATGGATTCCCGATTTCTCAGGAATGACAGTTCGTTGTCTTTCCGAGTAAAGTGAAACGGAGTCGAGAAATCTATGTTTTGAGATTCCTTTATTGAGCTTGGAATTACAGAGTTTCTTTTGGATTGAAAACACAACAAATTGCTAGTTTGTAACAAATTAGTTATCTTTTCGTCGTTTTAAAATAACCATCATTGAATATATAATGAATCAGTTAAAACCTTTTTTCTTTAGTCTCTTATTTCTT
>JBLHOD010000052.1:0-7535 GCA_047622545.1 Polaribacter sp.
TAGAAACTTTCAACTGTAAATTAGTAACTTCTTTTAACCCTTTTGGGCCATAAATATGCAATTCTTTATCTCTGTTTAAAATTCCGAATGTAGAAATTAAACCAATCAATCCAAAGAAATGATCGCCGTGTAAATGAGAAATGAAAATATGATTTATTTTAGCAAAACCAATTTTGTATTTTCGCATTTGACGTTGCGTTCCTTCACCACAATCTATTAAAAAATGTCTGTTGTTAATTTCTAAATATTGTGAAGTTGGATGTGCGTTTACTCTTGGTGTTGCAGAATGACAACCTAAAATAGTTAGCTGTAAACTCATTTTATTACAAGGCGTTTAGAAATAATTTCATTCCTACCTCTAATCGCATAAATGTATATTCCAGATTGTAAATCATTTCTTTTAAAAGTAATTTTATTAACACCAATTTTGACTTTATAAGTTTTTGAAAAAACTGTTTTACCTAAAACGTTTTTAATTACTAAAAATACAGATTGACTTTTTGTAGTGTTAAATTGTATGCTGGTTGTACTAGAAAATGGATTTGGTGCAGCAGTAAGTTTTTCCAATGTTTTTTGAGAAAAAACGGTAGTTGAGAGACATAAAAAAGTAATAAAAAGTATTTTTCTTACCATTTGTTAATTGTTGTTAATTGTAAAAGAAACCAGTTTTTAAAAACCTAAATCTCTTTCTATCTCTTCCATTTCTAATACATCTTCTGCTTCATGTAATGTTGGTACAACATTAATTTCATCAGGAACATCATCAATGTCAATTCCGTTACAAATTATTACAAAAGACATGCCATTACTTCTGTAATTTGCAGCGATATCCAAAAATAGAGACAAATCGTTTAGGGTTGTGTTAAGGTTTTCAGAAAGTTCAACAATTGTATGATTTTCTATGCTGTTTAAATTTTCTGCTTTAAACGCAGTAATAAACTCAGAAAAAGAATTTTCGGTTGATGAAATGAATCTATAGGTGTCTTTTTGGGAAATTTTCATACTAAAAAGTTAAGAAAATAAATTATCTTTTTATCTGTTGTGCTAATAAATAGATGACAGCCATTCTAACTGCAACACCATTTTCAACCTGATTTAAGATAATTGAATCGTTAGAGTCTGCAACATCACTTGTAATTTCTACTCCACGATTTATAGGTCCTGGATGCATAATTACAATCTTTTTATCTAAGCTATCTAATACTTGCTGATTGATTCCGAAAAGCTGCGTATATTCTCTTGTTGAAGGAAAATAATTCACATCCATTCGTTCGTGTTGTACGCGTAAAACGTTGGCAACATCACACCAATTTAATGCTTTTTTTAAGTTGGTTTCAACAGTAACACCTAGACTTGTAATGTATTTCGGAATTAATGTTGTGGGCCCGCAAACCTTTACTTCTGCGCCTTGTAATTGCAGTGCAAAGATGTTGGATAATGCAACTCTAGAGTGTAAAATATCTCCGACAATTAGAACTTTCTTTCCTTTTACGCTTCCTAATCTTTCTCTAATAGAATACGAATCTAACAACGCTTGTGTTGGATGTTCGTGCGTTCCATCACCAGCATTTATTATTTTTGCATCTACGTGTTTAGATAAGAAAACTCCGGCGCCAACATTTGGATGCCGCATGACAACAATATCAACTTTCATTGACAAAATATTGTTTACGGTATCAATTAATGTTTCTCCTTTTTTTACTGAAGATTGACTTGCTGAAAAGTTGATAATATCTGCGGATAAACGTTTTTCTGCTAATTCAAATGAAAGTTTTGTTCTTGTGCTGTTTTCAAAAAATAAGTTTGCAATGGTAATATCTCTAAGAGAAGGGACTTTTTTAATCGGTCTATTTATAACTTCTTTAAAATGATCTGCGGTTTCAAAAATAAGATCAATATCGTTTTTGTTCAGATATTTTATGCCTAATAAATGGTCTACGCTTAGTTGTTTCATTTTATGAATTCTGTTCTAAATAAACTACGTCTTTTTTGTGTGTTTCCTTCCAGCAAACTTTTACTTTTTCTTGGTTGATGGCATCCACTTGTCTTCCTCTGTAATTGGGTTGAATTGGTAAATGTCTGCTAAAACGTCTATCAATTAACACTAATAATTCCACCAAATTTGGTCTTCCAAAATCGTTAATAGCAGATAAACCAGCTCTAATACTTCGTCCAGAAAATAACACATCATCAATTAACACAACATTTTTATCTTCGATTAGAAAGTCGATTTCTGTACTGCTAGCATCAATTGGAGATTCTCTTCTTCTAAAATCATCTCTATAGAAAGTGATGTCTAATAAACCTAATTTTAAATCTTTAATCTTGTAATCGTTGACTAAAATATTTTTAATTCGGTTTGCTAAATAAGTTCCTCTTGGTTGTAAACCAATTAAAACAGTGTTAGAAAAATCGTTATGGTTTTCGATAAGCTGACACGCTAGTCGATGTAAGATGATTTCAATTTCTTTCGAGTTTAATAATACCTTCGAGCTCATAAGAAAAATGTCCAAATTTAATTTGGAATAAATCAGTAAAACTGATAATTAATGTTAAGCAAAATTAGTGTAAAAAAAAGGAATCTCAAAATTTTACTGAATAGCATTTTAAATTGGGTATCATTTTTGTTAATTAATTTGTTGAAAAGTAAACCACTTTTTATAAAAGTACGGCAAGACTTGTAGTACTTTTAAATACGTAATAGAATCAATAACTATTACAGCTTATTTAATCTAATAGAAAGGTGAAAAGAGTTTTATTTTCCCCTTTTAATGATAAAATTAGAAGCCTATGTCACTTTTAAAGTTCGAGTCCATGTTAAAAACAAATAGTGTGTATTTCTTTGACTCTGTGGAGTTTGAAGAGATAATTCAGCATTATTTAGATAACGGTAAACATTCTTTGGCAAACAAAGCAGTGAAGTTAGGTTTAGAACAACATCCAACTTCTGTTATATTAAAATTGATGAAAGTAGAGTTGTTAATTTTTGAAGACAACCTACAAAATGCAACTGCTTTAATTAACGAACTGGAAGCTGTTGAGCCAAATAACGAAGAATTGTTAATTCAGAAAGCAATTATTTTGTCTAAAAACGATAAACATATAGATGCCATACAAACACTAAATCAGATTTTAGCAATGACTGATGATCCTGCAGATATTTGGTCTATGGTTGGGATGGAATATTTGTATTTAGATGATTTCGAAAATGCACGATTAAATTTTGCAAATTGTATCGATGTAGATTATGAAGATTACTCGTCTTTATATAATGTGGTGTATTGTTTTGATATGGAAAATAACCATGAAGAAGCAATTACCTATTTAACTAATTATATAGATAAAAATCCATATTGCGAAGTTGCTTGGCATCAATTAGGAAGACAATATTTTGTTTTAAATCGATTTAAAGAAGCATTACGTGCTTTTGATTATGCGGTGGTTATTGATGAATCTTTTATTGGTGGGTATTTAGAAAAAGCCAAAACATTAGAAGAATTAGAACAATACGAAGAAGCAATTCAGAATTACTTAATTACGTTAGAATTAGATGATCCAACTGCATTTGTATATGTAAGAACAGGCGAATGTTATCAGAAATTAGGCAATTTAGATACCGCAGCAAAATATTATAAAAAGGCAGTTCAGGAGGATCCGTTATTAGATAAGGCCTGGTTGTTGCTAACTAATTTATTTCAAGAAGAAAAAGAACATCAAAAAGCCTTGTATTATATTAGAAAAGCATTGCATATTGATGATTCTAATGCTATGTATTGGAGAAAATATGCAGAGATAAATTTAAAACTAAACTTTTATGAGGAAGCAATTAAAGCTTTTGGAAAGTGTTTGGATTTAGACGATACTGCGTTAGAAATCTATGTTGGATTGACAGATGTTTTATTGTTTATTGGTGAATTTGAAGAGGCTTTAAAAATAATGATAAAAGCAAAAAATACCTACAAGCAATTTGCTGAAATAGAATATCGTTTGTGTGGTTTGTTTTTCTTAACGTCTAAAGAAAAATACGGTTTAATTCACTTAAAAAATGCCTTGGCAATAGACGCGGGTTATAGATCTATTATCCAAGAATTATATCCAACAGTTTTTGATAACGAAAAAGTGCAAGCGATTATACAGAATTATTTAAAAGCTACTGAGTAGTTCGCTATTATTTTAGAATAAAAAGGCCCATCTAATGATGGGCTTTTGCTTTTTATTCCTGATTTGGATACCAATTTAATTGAATAACTTTAATGTCGGTATTTCCTTTATTTACCAAACTTTTAAATTTAGCAACATCACTTAAACCTTCAGTTCCTCTATAATGATACGGATATACTTCTTTAGGCTTAAATTCTAAAACAGCATCTGCAGCGCTTTCAATGGTCATTGTGTATGGTAAGTTCATACACACAAATGCTTTGTCAATGTTTTTTAACGCACGCATTTCTGGAATGTCTTCTGTATCACCAGAAAAATAAATACGTTGTTTAGCGATGTTAAACACATAACCGTTTCCTCTTCCTTTTGTATGAAATTTTAACGCTTCTTCTCTAAGATTGTACATCGGAATTGTTTCCACGTTAAAAACACCAAAAGTTTTATTTTCTCCGTTATTAATAATGATTATTTCTTTGGCAATTTCTTTCGGGATTTTATCTGCCACTGCTTTTGGCGCAACGATTGTAGTTTTGGATAAATCTAAAGATTCTAATGTTTTTAGACTTAAATGATCTCCATGAATATCCGTAATAAAAATATAGTTTGGTGCTGAGAAGTTTGTAAACGAATTTGCATTTCCTGTTGGATCCACAAAAACAGTTAGATTTCCAAATGTAAAAGCTGCTGTTCCGTGTTCAATGGGTGTAATGACTAATTGAGTTTCTGTTTTTGATTTACAGCTGATTGAAATTACAGCAATCAGTATTAATAATAGTGTTTTTTTCATGTGTGTTGTTTTTATTTTGGTTCTTTTCTGTGTAATGTTCCTTGTTCGTAAGAATAGGCCAATCTAATTAAAGTTGGTTCTGCATACATTCTACCTAAAAATTGAAGTCCTGCGGGTAAATTTCCTTTGGTAAATCCCATCGGAACCGTAAAAGCTGGTTGTCCAGTATGTGGAGCAATAACTTGATTGTTATCTCCCAAATATTCTTTTTCAAAGAAATCTATTCTTGCTGGTTTATTATTCCATGTTGGATAAATAATTGCATCTAGTTTTAACGAATCCATTACTTTTTCAATCGCTTCTCTAAAAGCAATTCTTCTTGGATCTTTATATGCGTTGAAACATTTTTCTTTTACATCTCCCCAACGTGTAAAGTATTTGCTTGCGGATACTAACTTATCACTTGCATATTCAGACGTGCTTCCAATCCTAATAATATCTTCAATTGTTTTTATGGTATCGTTTTTTACATACGTTGCCAAATAGTCTTCTACATCTTTTTTAAACTCAGAACACCATTGGTTTTGACGTAGTTCTGCGAAATTCGGAATCACAATTGGATCAATAATTTCTGCTCCTAAAGAATTTAAATCTACAATTGCTTTTTCAAATAAATTTTTAACTTCAGCATCAACATTGTCTTCACTTAATTCTCTTAAAACTCCAATTCTAGAACCCTTTAATCCATCTTTTTTTAAAAACTGCGTATAATTTTCAACTGTTTTCCCTTTTGAATAGTTTGTGATTTCATCTTTAGGGTCAATTCCTATCATGATTTCTAGTACGCGAGTTGCATCTTCAACAGTTCTTCCCATGGGTCCAACAACATCATTTCTTAAAAACAACGGAATAATTCCTTCTCTACTAATCAACCCTAGCGTAGTTCTAAATCCAATTAGCGCATTATGTGAAGAAGGTCCGCGAATAGAATTCCCAGTGTCAGTTCCTAATCCGATAGTTGCGAAATTTGAAGCAACAGCTGCTGCAGTTCCTCCACTTGAACCCGCAGGAACATAATCTAAATTATACGGATTTCTAGTGGTTCCTTTTGTAGAGCTTTCAGTGTGCATTGCAGAAAAAGCCCATTCTGCCATATTAGATTTTGCAATAATAATTGCTCCAGCCTCAATTAATTTTTTAACTACAAAAGCATTTTCTTCAGGAATAAAATCTTTCAAAGCCAAAGCCCCTCCAGTTGTTGGAAGATTTTTGGTGTTGATATTGTCTTTTATAATAATTGGAATTCCGTGCAGTGGTCTTAATTTATTAGTTTTTTGAAACTCTTTATCTAATTCCTTCGCAATCAAAATAGCATCAGGATTGATAATTGAAATGGAGTTAATTTCAGAATCGTTTTCTTGGATTCTTTCTATATACTGTTTAACAAGTTGTTCGCTGGTGTAATTGCCTTTTTTATATGAATCATGTATTTGAGACATTGTAAGTTCAGATACATTTATTGGTGTTTTTTTTTGATTTGTACAACCAAAAAGCATCACAATAAAAAAAGAAAGGATTGCTGTTTTTCGACACATAATTACTAATTGTTTAGAATAATACTGCTAAGTTAAATTTTTAAATGGGAAGTGTCAAACTAAATAATAGTACAATATCGCTATTTTCACAATTTCGTGTATCTTCGTTTTACTAAAAAAACCAAACAAATGAGTAGAACAATCAAAGATTTTATAGTAATCGGTTTAAAAGGAATGGCAATGGGAGCAGCAGATGTTGTACCTGGAGTTTCTGGCGGAACGATTGCTTTTATTTCTGGAATCTATGAAGAATTGCTAACTTCAATTAGTAATGTAAACTTCAGTTTGCTAAAAACATTAAAATCAAACGGAATTAAAGCTGCCTGGAAACAAGTAAATGGTTCGTTCTTAGTTTCATTATTTATCGGAATTTTTGTGAGTATAGTTTCTTTAGCTAAAGCCATCAAATGGATGTTAGAAAATGAGCCCATTTTATTGTGGTCGTTCTTTTTTGGTTTGGTATTGGCAAGTATCATTTACATTGCAAAACAAATTACAAAATGGAATGTTTTTACTTTTATTTTGTTAGTTATTGGTGCAGGTTTAGCATTTTATATTACAACGTTAAATCCGTTAGTTACAGAAAACTCTTCGCCACTATTTATTTTTTTAGCTGCTGCTTTGGCAATTTGTGCTATGATTTTACCAGGAATTTCAGGAGCCTTTATTTTAGTATTATTGGGCGCGTATAAACCCGTTTTAGCAGCTGTAAATAATAGAGATTTTTCAACGATTGCAATTGTTGGAGCAGGAGCAGTTGTAGGGTTATTAACTTTTTCTAAAGTTTTAAAATGGTTGTTTACAAATTTTAAAAACTATACGTTAGCAGTTTTAACAGGTTTTATTATTGGCTCAATGAATAAAATTTGGCCTTGGAAAGAAACGTTGACTTGGCGCACAAATTCTCATGGAATTGAAGTGCCATTAAATGAACAAAGTGTTTCTCCTTTTCATTTTGAAGATAACCAATTACTGTTTGCAATTCTATTAGCAATTGTTGGTTTCGGGTTGATTCTACTATTAGAAAAATTAGCGGTTAAGGAAGAATAGTT
>JBLHOD010000053.1:0-7497 GCA_047622545.1 Polaribacter sp.
ATTATTAAAAGATTATAGTAATAGAGTCAATCATCCATATAACGAATTCCCTGAAGGATTAAAGTTGATAACTTTTGAGAATAGCGGAAAAGACTCGACTACAATACTTGCAGATTATTCTATTTCGTATTCAAAAACCTTGATAACAGAATTAAAAGGAAATGTAGTTATTATCAACCACACAGATCAATCAAAATTATATACAGACCAACTATTTTGGGATCAGAATACAGATTATTTTTTTTCTGAAAAGAAATTCAGATTAATTTCACCTGATAATGATATTAAAGGAATTGGATTTGAATCTAAGAAAGATTTAACCAAGTTTTTAGCAAAGAAGTTATCTGGTGAGCTAATTACAAAAGAAGAATAAGAAATGAACACACTTTGGAAATATTTACAATACGGGTATTTATTTATTGCAATTATATTTTTAGTTGAAGCAATATTAGGATGGAATGAAGACAGAGAAAAATCTTATTTAATGCTTGGTTTTGCAGTTTTTATTACCTTAGTGTTTTTCTTTAAAAGGTATTTTAGAAAAAAAGTGCAATCTAGAAACAACCAGTAAAATTTTATATGGAAATACAAATAGCAATAATTGTTATTACAATTTTACTTTCTGCATTTTTTTCGGGCATGGAAATCGCTTTTGTTTCTGCCAATAAATTACATATCGAATTAGAAAAAAAGAAAGACAATCTTACTTCTAATATCCTAGCAAAACTTACCAATAAATCATCTAAATTTATTACCACGATGTTGGTCGGTAATAATATTTCTTTAGTTATTTATAGTATTTACATGGGCGATTTTTTAGTAGGATTTTTGCCTATTGATCTTTTTAATGAATTTTCTATTCTATTAATTCAAACTATTATTTCTACTTTATTAATTTTAGTAACAGCAGAGTTTTTACCAAAAGCAATTTTTAGAATTTACGCAAACGAAGCGCTAAAATATTTTGCAATACCAGCTTATTTTTTCTATGTTATATTTCATTTTTTCTCAACATTTATAACCTATATCTCCGATTTCTTTTTACGTGTTTTTTTTAGAACAAATAAAGATGAAGAACAAAAAGAATTTAGTAGAGAAGAATTAGGGAATTATATAAATGAACAGATAGAAACGAGTAACTCGCACGATGTTTTTGATTCTGAAATTCAAATATTTCAAAATGCTTTAGATTTTCATAAGGTCAAAGCAAGAGAAATTATGGTGCCACGTACAGAAATGATTGCTGTTGAGATTCATGAAACAATTCCTAATTTAAGAAAGATATTTGTAGCTACTGGGTTTTCAAAAATACTAATTTATAAAAACTCATTAGACGATATTGTTGGTTATGTAAGTGCCTTTGAGATGTTTAAAAAGCCTAAAACAATTCGTTCTGTTATTTTACCGATAGAAATGGTTCCAGAATCTATGATTATTCATGATGTTCTTAATAATTTAATCAAAAAAAGAAAAAGTATTGCGATTGTTTTAGACGAATATGGTGGAACTTCAGGAATGATAACCATAGAAGATATTGTAGAAGAATTGTTTGGGGAAATAGAAGACGAACACGATTCTCAAGAATTACTAGAAGAACAAATTAACGAAACTCAATTTCGTTTTTCTGCACGATTAGAAATAGATTATTTGAATGAAGAATACGGTTTAAATATACCAAAAGAGGAAGCCTATGAAACTTTAGGAGGTTTTATTATTGAATATACCGAAAACATTCCAGAGCTAAACGAAGAAATAAGAATAGAGAATTTTGTGATTAAAATCACTAAAGTTAGTTCCTCTAAGATTGAAGAAATTCACTTCCATATTGGAGGTAAAGAAAATTAAATTTATTAATCTAAAATACTCGTAAATAATTGTGGCTTAGCAGTTGCATTATTTAAATCGAAAGTGTATTTTCGCACACTGTTAATTAAATAAATAACGTATGGCAATTTTATCTAAAATTAGAGAGCGCTCGATGGCATTAATCCTTGTAATTGGATTGGCATTATTTGCTTTTGTATTAGATCCTTCTAGTATTCAAGATTTTTTCAATTCTTCAAAAATTAATACAGTTGGAGAAGTAAGTGGAGAAGTAATTTCAAGAAAAGATTTTAGTGAAGCTTTAGAAGCTTATAAAGCGCAAGTTGGTAATGGACTTACAGATATGCAAGCTTCTAAAATAGTTTGGGATAATTTAGTGAGAGCAAAAATTTATCAAACACAATTGTCTGCTGCGGGAGTTACTGTTGGCGAAAATGATGTTTGGACTGCTCTTATTGATAATCAATCGGTAAAAACAAATCCACAGTTTTTAAACGCTGCCGGTTTGTTCGATGAAGGAAAGTTAAAAGAATACTTAGCATTAATAAAATCTGACGACCCTACAATGTGGGCTTCTTGGTCAGGTTTCATGGGGCAACTTAAAAGAGGGTTAGAAACAACTACTTATAATAATTTAATTACTTCTGGTGTAGGTGCTTCATTAAAAGAAGGAGAGTTACAGTATTTAACAGACAATACAAAGATAACTTCTCAATACGTGTATGTTCCTTTTACAACAGTTGCAGATAGTTTAGTTACTGTTACAAAATCAGAAATTGAAACTTATATAAAAGCAAATCCAACATCATTTAAAGTAGATGCATCTACAGATATTAATTATGTAAAATTTGATATTGTTCCAACCCAAGGAGATGAAGATGCAATTAAAAAAGAAGTTGCAGATTTATTAAATGATAAAGATGGTATAAAAGGATTTAAAAATACAGAAAATTCGGCTGAATTTTTTCTTGAAAACGATTCTGATTTAACATTAGATAATGACTATAACTTTAAAACTACAGTTTCTGCTGTTATTGCAGAGCAAGTTTTTAAAGGGAAAAAAGGAGATGTATTTGGTCCATATAAGGACAACGGGTATTTTAAAATTTCTAAAATTAATGAAGTTGTTCAAATCCCAGATTCTGTAAAAGGAGCTCATATTTTAATTCCTTTTATCGGCTCTGTATCTGCTGGTCCGGACACTAAGAAAACGGAAAAACAAGCAAAGAAATCTGTAGATAGTATTTTTAAATTAGTTAGAAATAATAAAAAGAAATTTGCTGCAATTGCAGATGAAGTTAATCCTGATGGAACAAAAGGTAAAGGAGGAGATATAGATTGGATTAACGTAAAAGCAGCTTTTTCGTTAGATGAAAATTTTGGTAAAGGATTGTTCTTTACTAATAAAGGAAGTATCGAAGTTGTAAAAACTAAATTTGGATACCATATTATTAGAATTGACGAAAGTAAGAATAAGCAGCAAGCTGTAAAATTAGCAACCTTTGGTAGAAGGATAGAAGCATCACAAGCTACAGAAAACACAATCTTCCAAAGCGCAGAAACTTTTGCTTTAGCGTTATCAAACGGAGCAAAATTTGAGGATGTTGCAAAAGAAAAAGGATTAACGTCTCAATCTGGATTCGGTTTGAAAATGTTGGATGAAACTGTTCCTGGAATTGGTAACCAAAGAGAAATTATTTCTTGGTCTCACAAAACAGATAACGAAATAGGAGCTTACCAAAGATTTGATACAAACAGTGGTCATGTTGTTGCTGTTATAACAAACAAAACATTTAAGGGTTTAATGTCTGCTGCAAGAGCAACAAATACTGTTAGACCAATTTTAATGAACCAGAAGAAAGCAGCTGTCATAAATAAAACAATGACTGGTGCAACATTAGCTGATATTGCATCATCTACAAAACAAACTGTTCGCACAGCTTCTGCAATTTCAATGCAATCTCCAATTATTTCAACTGTAGGTTTTGAGCCGAAAATAGTAGGAGCAATGTATTCTGCAAAAGAGAATACTCTTTTTAACAATATTGAAGGAGGAAAGGGAGTTTTTGCATTTGTTGTCTCAAAAAGAGAAGCACCAGTTGCTTTACCAAATTATGATTCTTACAGAAATAGATTAGCGAGTACTAGAAAAGGTCAAACTAGTTTAATGTATAATGCTATTAAAGATGCTGCAGAAATTGTAGATAATAGAGGTGCTTTTTACGGAATTGAGTAATTAGCAACTAACTTTAACACATAAAAAAACCGAATCAATTTAAATTGATTCGGTTTTTTTATGTGTTCTATTTAATGAATTAGTTATCCATTCATAGAGATTAAAAACTCTTGATTGTTCTTAGAGAACTTAATTCGTTCGTTGATAAATTCCATTGCTTCAACAGGGTTCATGTCAGCAAGATATTTTCTTAATACCCACATGCGTTGAACCGTTTTAGCATCTAACAATAAATCATCTCTTCTTGTACTAGATTTAATAAGATCAATTGCAGGATAAATACGTCTATTAGAAATGTTTCTATCTAATTGTAGTTCCATATTACCAGTTCCTTTAAATTCTTCGAAAATTACTTCGTCCATTTTAGAACCAGTTTCTGTTAATGCTGTAGCAATAATAGTTAAAGAACCACCGCCTTCAATTTTTCTTGCAGCACCAAAAAATCTTTTTGGTTTGTGTAATGCATTTGCATCAATACCACCAGATAAAATTTTACCAGAAGCAGGAGCAACTGTATTGTAAGCTCTTGCCAAACGAGTTATTGAATCTAAAAGGATTACAACATCGTGTCCACATTCAACCAAACGTTTTGCTTTTTCTAAAACAATGTTTGCAACGCGTACATGTTTATCTGCAGGTTCATCAAAAGTAGAAGCAACAACTTCTCCGCGAACACTACGCTGCATGTCTGTAACTTCCTCAGGTCTTTCGTCTATTAATAAAACAATTTGATATACTTCTGGATGATTTGCTGCAATTGCATTGGCAACATCCTTTAAAAGCATTGTTTTACCTGTTTTAGGTTGTGCTACAATCATACCACGTTGTCCTTTCCCAATCGGAGAAAACAAATCGATAATTCTAGTAGATAAAGAACTTCCTTTTTCCGCTAAATTGAATTTTTCTTGTGGAAATAATGGAGTTAAATGCTCGAAAGAAACTCTGTCTCTAACAACATTTGGATTTAACCCATTAATTTTTGATACTCTAATTAAAGGGAAATATTTTTCGCCTTCTTTGGGTGGACGAACATTTCCTTTAACGGTATCTCCCGTTTTTAGACCAAATAATTTTATTTGAGATTGCGATACGTAAATATCATCTGGTGATGATAAATAATTGTAATCAGAAGAACGTAAAAAACCATAACCATCTGGCATCATTTCTAAAACTCCTTCACTTTCAATAATACCATCAAATTCAAAATCTGGATCTTTATAGCGTGTATTGCTTTTATTCCCTTTAGAAACTTTTTCTCTTGGTGTATTGTTCCTGTTTTTATTTTGAATGTTATTACTTTTTTGTCTTGGAGTATTCTGGTTAGAATGCACCGGTTTTTTGTTTTCAATCTTTTCTTCAACAGCAGTTTCTTCAATAACAGTTTCTTGAACAACAGTTTCTTCAACAGCAGTTGCAATTTCTTCAGTTTTTTTAACTTCAGGTTTAACTACAACTACTTTTTCTCTAGGAGTTGGTTTAGGCTTTTGATTGTTCTCTTCATTTCTAACCGGAGTTGGTTTTTCATCAGTATTTTGATGTATAACTTTTTTTACGACTCTTCTTCTTTTTGATTTTTCAACCTGAGGTCTTTTTTGATTAGAAAGGTTTGCCGCCTGAGTATCTAAGATTTGATATACAAGATCTAATTTTTTTAGTTGACTTGTTTTAGAGAGTCCAATTGTTTTTGCAATTTCTTGTAATTCTGTAAGTGTTTTTGCTTTCAGTTCTGTGATTTCGAACATTTTTATATTGTTAAATTAATATAGTGGGGTTTATCTTAAGTAGTTAAGAATGTAAATTGAGTTTTTTTTTGATCAGTATTGTATAGCTTTCGGCTAATACTATATATAGTCTGTAGTTGAATTATAAATAGTGGGTGGTTGAATTATAAGCAAATATATGTAATTATTTTTAACTACAATGTTTCTTTTTAAAAAAAGAAAGTTTTACTTTTGTTGTCCAATTATTAATAATGATACAAAGAATTCAAACACTATATTTGTTAGTTGCCACAATATTTTCTGGCGGATTGATTTTTGTGTTTAATTTATGGACAGAAAAATCAACAAAAATTGTTTCTGCGCCAGATCTAATAAATGAAACAAGTTTGCTTATAAAAACGATATTTTTTTCATATCTACTTTCTGCATTACTATCTGTAATATCTATTTTTTTATTTAAAAAGAGACAATTACAATTTGTAACAGGTCGTGTAAATATGTTAATCAACTTCTATTTATTAGGTGTGCTTATATATGTGTCGCTAACAGTATCTGGAGAAGCTTCTGTTTCTGAGAAGGGTATTGGGATGTTCATACCAATTATTGTTATTGTAATGTTAGCTTTGGCTAATAAAGCAATAAAAAAGGATGAAGATCTCGTAAAATCTGCTGACAGATTAAGGTAAACCTAACATCTTAGTATATTTAGTGCGAAAAAACCGAAGTATTAATACTTCGGTTTTTTACTTTTTATAGAGTAAATATTTAAATAAATAGCTGTTTTATTGTTTTTACGCGTTTTACTTTTTTTAAATTGATAAAAATATTATCCGAAATAATTTTTTGTAGCTTAGCATAAAAAATAAATTATTATTTTTTATGTTTTTAAACATCAGATAGTCAGTATTTTAAAATGAAATATCACCATAAATGGTGAGAGGCCAATCTCACCATTTATGGTGAGAAGACTCACCATAAATGGTGAGATGAAAAAAACCCTATAATTGGGTATTGTGGAAGCTTGTTAAGTAGTATATATTTGTAAGGTAATTAATTATGAAAAGAAAAATTAAAGTTCATGTCGCTGATGATCATATGATTCTAATAGAAGGGATTATTGCGATGCTAAATACTGATAAGAATATTAAAGTTGTTGGTTATTCTTTAACTGGAAAACAAGTTATTGAATGGTTTAAAACTAATGAGGCAGATATTTTGGTGTTAGATATTAACATGCCTGAATTAGATGGCATAGAAGTATTGAAAAAATTCAATAAGAATAAAAAACATCAAAAAATTATAATGTTATCTAGTTATGATGATGCTAAATTAGTAAAAGAGCTTACAACCTATGGAGCTGATGGATTTATTTCAAAAGCAAGTGCAGGAGAGCATATTTTAAAAGCAATTTACTCTGTCCATGAAGGTGTTTCTTATTTTAGTGATGATATTAAAGAAGGTTTGTTTAATATAATGGTTGGTCAGAAAGTTGCAGATGGAACGAAGCCCGATCAAAAATTAATTAGCACTTTAACAGAAAGAGAATTGGAGATTTTAAAGCTTATAGCTAAAGAATATAGTACTCCAGAAATGGCAGATCAATTATTATTAAGTGCAAATACAGTAGATACGTATAGAAAAAGTTTATTAAAAAAATTAAATGTAAAAAATGCAGTGGGTTTAGCAATGTTTGTTGTTAGAAACAAAATTATATAG
>JBLHOD010000054.1:0-7373 GCA_047622545.1 Polaribacter sp.
ACTCTGCTTGTGCTTCTTTATTCCCTGTTTTTGCTGTACGCTTAACTCTTTCTAAACGTTTTTCTACAGTTTCTAGATCTTTTAACTGTAACTCAATATCAATCGTTTCTTTATCTCTAATCGGATCTATTGTTGTGTCAACATGAATAATATTGTCGTTATCAAAACAACGTAATACATGAATAATCGCGTCAGTTTCTCTAATATTTGCTAAAAACTGATTCCCTAAACCTTCTCCTTTACTTGCTCCACGAACCAACCCAGCAATATCAACAATCTCTACAGTTGCAGGTTGCACTCTTTCTGGATTCACCAATTCCTCTAATTTCTCTAACCTTTCATCCGGTACATTTACAACTCCGATGTTTGGTTCTATCGTACAAAAAGGAAAGTTAGCACTTTGCGCTTTTGCGTTTGATAAACAATTAAATAACGTTGATTTCCCTACGTTTGGTAGTCCTACAATTCCTGCTTTCATAATTCTTTAAATATTTAGATAAAAGACACAAGCATCAAGACTTGATTTTTGCGAGTGCAAATATAGATTTTATTCATAAAAAAAACTCGAATTAATTCGAGGTTTAAAAGTCTTTATACTATTTTCTTTAATCTTCTGTCTATTCGTTATGCATAAAACGTTGCTTCGCTAACAATTCTTCTTCTGTCTCAACATTATCTTCATCTGGCACACAACAATCAACAGGACAAACTGCAGCACATTGTGGTTCATCATGAAAACCTACACATTCTGTACATTTATCTGCAACGATAAAATAAATTTCGTCAGAAACAGGCTCGTTTGTTTCATCGGCATTTACACTTTTACCATTTGGTAAAACCGATTTTCCTGTTAAATCTGTTCCTTCAGAATATTTCCAATCATCTGCTCCTTCATAAATTGCTGTATTTGGACATTCAGGCTCACATGCGCCACAATTTATACATTCATCAGTAATTATAATTGCCATAGTTTTTCTGTTTCAGTTTATGTACCTTTGCAATGCAAAAATAAGCCCAAAATAATTCACAACCAAAAGAAATAGATAGAATGCAAAAACGAATTAATGCTTTTGTAAAATTAGGAGAATTTTTAAGTCAATTTTCTCGATCTGGTATTGATAAGAAAGAGAATATTGCAAATAATGATTTGTTTTTTGATGGATTTAAACATCAAATAAAACTTGCTGAAGAGAATAATAGCTGGTTTACAAAAGAGAATATTTTATTTTCTATAGAAAGTTGGTCTAAAGCACTTACAACAGAAAATATTTCTAAATGGACTTCTGACGTATCTAGTCAAAATTCAAACAAGAAGGTTGCCATCATTATGGCCGGAAATATTCCGTTAGTTGGATTTCATGATTTTTTATCTGTCTTAATTTCTGGACATTCAGTTTTGGTAAAACAATCATCTAGCGATAAAAACTTAATGCCTTTTTTAACGAAGTATTTAGAATATGTTGAACCTGATTTTAAAGGTAAAATAGAATTTACAGAAGGTAAATTAACAGATTATGATGCCGTAATTGCTACCGGAAGTAATAATACAGCTCGTTATTTTGAACATTATTTTAAAGAAAAACCAAGCATTATTCGTAAAAACAGAAACTCTGTTGCAGTATTAACAGGAAAAGAATCTGAAACAGAATTAGCTAATTTGAGTGATGATGTTTTTCAGTATTTTGGTTTAGGCTGCAGAAGTGTTTCTAAATTATTTGTTCCTAAAGGATATAATTTTGATGCCTTTTTTAACGGAATGTATACAAAAAAAGAAATCGTAAACAACGCCAAATACGCTAATAATTACGATTATAATAAAGCTGTATATTTAATGAGTTTGTTTGATTTGCTAGAAAACGGTTTTCTAATGATTAAAGAAGACGAAAGTTATTCGTCGCCAATTGCAACTGTTTTTTACGAATACTATTCTGATGAGAATGAATTGAAAGAAAAACTAAATATAGATGCTCATAAAATACAATGTGTTGTTTCAAACGGAATTTTAGATTCTGAAATTGAATTTGGTCAAACTCAAAATCCACAATTATGGGATTATGCAGACGGAATAAATACATTAGATTTTTTAGCAAAAATTTAAAAAGATACCCATCAAAAAGTATGATATTTGTTTTATCAAATAGCAACACAATAATAACGAAATGAAAAAACATAATTTTAGTGCAGGACCATCAATATTAGCAGAAGAAGTTTTAAAAAAAGCTTCTGAAGCTGTACTCAATTTTAATAATGATAATTTATCTCTATTAGAAGTATCACACAGAAGCAAACCTTTTGTCGCTGTTATGGATAAGGCTATGAGCTTGGTTTTAGAATTATTAAATCTAGAAAATAAAGGGTATAAAGTATTGTTTTTACAAGGTGGAGCAAGTACTCAGTTTTTAATGACCGCTTATAACTTGTTAAATAAAAAAGCGGCATACTTAAATACTGGAACATGGTCAGATAAAGCCATTAAAGAAGCAAAATTATTTGGTAAATTGGTAGAAGTTGCTTCTTCTAAAGATCAAAATTACAACCACATCCCTAAAGGATATCAAATTCCTTCTGATGTAGATTATTTTCATTGTACAAGTAACAATACCATTTTTGGAACTCAAATAAAAGAGTTTCCAGAATTTAATGGTGTGAATGTTTGTGATATGAGTTCAGATATTTTTTCTCGTCAATTAGACTTTTCAAAATTCGATTTAATTTACGCTGGCGCACAAAAAAATATGGGACCAGCAGGAACAACATTAATTGTCATTAAAGAAGATATCTTAGGGAAAGTAGAAAGAGTAATTCCATCGATGCTCAATTATAAAGTGCATATAGCTAAGGAAAGTATGTTTAATACACCTTCTGTTTTTGCAATTTACGTTTCTATGTTAACATTAGAATGGTTAAAAAATCTGGGCGGAATCCCTTTTATTGAAAAAGCAAACAATAAAAAAGCGGAATTAATCTATAATGAAATTGATAGAAATCCATTATTTAAAGGTTTTACAGCAAAAGAAGATAGAAGTACAATGAATGCTACTTTTACGCTTACTGATGAAAATTTAAAAGAAACTTTTGAGACGATGTGTTCAGAAGCTGGAATAAGCGGAATCAACGGGCACAGAAGTGTTGGAGGATACAGAGCAAGTATGTACAACGCATTACCATTATACAGTGTGCAAGCATTGGTAGATGTAATGCAAGAATTAGAAAAAAAGAAAAAGTAACAAAGCAGGAAAATTGCAAAGAATTTTACTTTGCAACTTAGTTCCTCTGAAACTCATAAAAAAGATGAAAGTATTAGCAAATGATGGAATTTCACAAAGTGGAATTGAAGCTCTTGAAAATGGAGGATTTGAAGTTATAACTACAAAAGTTGCTCAAAATCAATTAGAAAATTTTATAAATGAAAATTCTGTAGACGCAATCTTAGTAAGAAGCGCAACTCAAGTTCGTCAAGAATTAATAGATGCGTGTCCAAGTATAAAACTAATTGGTCGTGGTGGTGTTGGAATGGATAATATTGATGTACAATATGCAATAGATCAAGGTTTGCATGTAGTAAATACACCAAATGCTTCATCTAGTTCTGTTGCAGAATTAGTTTTTGCTCATTTATTTGGAATGGTTCGTTTTTTACATCAAGCAAATAGAGAAATGCCGTTAGAAGGCGATACTCGTTTTAAAGATTTAAAGAAAGGTTTTGCCGCAGGTACTGAATTAAGAGGAAAAACATTAGGAATTATTGGTTTTGGTAGAATTGGTAAAGAGGTTGCAAAAATTGCATTAGGAGTTGGAATGAAGGTAATCGCTACTGATGGTTATGTTGGTGAAGCAATTATAAATGTTCCTTTTTACAACGGGCAATCTATAGATGTAAAAATAGAAACAGAATCTTTTGATGAAGTTCTAAAACAAGCCGATTTTATAACATTACATGTACCTAATCAAGATAAATATATTATTGGAGAATCGCAATTTGAGTTAATGAAAAGAGGTGTTGGAGTAATCAATGCTGCTCGTGGTGGTGTTGTTGATGAAGTTGCTTTGGTAAATGCTATAGATTCTGGTAAAGTAAGATATGCAGGTTTAGATGTTTTTGAAAAAGAGCCAACACCAGAAATACAATTATTAATGAATCCTGATATTTCTTTTACTCCACATATTGGAGCTGCAACTGTAGAAGCTCAAGATAGAATTGGTAAAGAATTAGCAGAACAAATTATTACACTACTTTCTTAGAAAATTGAATGGCAATAGTAAAACCTTTTAAAGCAGTTAGAGCTACTAGAGATAAAGTTGCGTTGGTTTCTACAAAATCACGTGAAATTTATAGTCCAGATATGTTAAATGCAAAGCTATCATTTAATCCATATACATTTTTACATGTAATAAACCCTGGATATAAATATCATAAACAAGATCTTAGTGGAGATTTACGTTTTAAATTAGTATATAATAGATATCTAGAATTTAAAGAGAATACTATTTTTACACAAGATGAGACACCTGCTTTTTATATCTATCAGAAAATAACGCCTACAAATTCTTTTTGCGGAATTATTTCTGCCACTTCAGTTGATGATTATCATAATAATGTAATCAAAAAGCATGAAGGAACTTTACAACAACGTGAATTATTATTTGAGAATTATTTAAAAAATACAGGATTTAATGCAGAACCTGTACTCCTCACCTATCCAGATAACGATGTTATTACAAGCATCATTAAAAAATATAAAAAGACCAGAGCTGAATATGAATTTTCTACAACAGATAAAGATTCTCATTTGCTTTGGCTTGTAAATGACCAACAAGACATTGAGCTAATTACCGATACTTTTAAAGAAGTTGATGCTTTATATATTGCTGACGGACATCATCGTTCTACATCATCATGTTTGCTAGCACAAAATTTGGCTAAAGAAAACCCAAATCACACAGGTAATGAAGACTATAACTTTTTTATGAGTTATTTATTACCAGAAAGTCAATTAAGTATTTATGAATTTAATCGATTTATAAAGGATTTAAATGGGTTTACTCCTGATGAATTTTTAATTGAATTGGATACTTATTTCAGAATTGAGAATCGTGGACAAGATCTTTATAAACCAAGTAAAAAACATCATTTTAGCATGTATTTAAATGGTGAATTTTATTCTTTATATTTACGTAAAACGATTTATGAATTTACTGATACACTAAGTGAATTAGATACAGAAATTTTATATCAAACAATATTAAAGCCTATTTTAGGTATAGAAGATATTAGAAACGATTCTAAAATTAACTATTCGCAAAACAAATCTGATAGTTTAGAATTAAAAACAAAAGTTGATTCTGGTGATTTTAAAGTTTCTTTCGGAATGCTACCAACAACAATTGATGAATTAAAAAATATTGTTGACGCTGGTTTTTTAATGCCTCCAAAAACAACTTATATAGAACCAAAATTAAGAAGTGCTTTAACTATTTACGAGTTTTAATTATGATTGCAGAAAACCTACTTCATATAAAAAAGAGTGTATCAGAAAATGTTACTTTAGTGGCAGTTTCTAAAACAAAACCAAATTCTGATATTTTAGAAGCATACAATACAGGTCAGCGTGTGTTTGGCGAGAATAAAATTCAAGAAATGGTTGCGAAATATGACGAATTACCAAAAGATATTCAGTGGCATATGATTGGTCACTTACAACGAAATAAAGTAAAATACATGGCTCATTTTGTTGATTTAATTCACGGTGTAGATAGTCTTAAAACCTTAAAAGAAATTAATAAACAAGCAAAAAAACACAATAGAACTATCAACTGTTTATTACAAGCAAGAATCGCTAAAGAAGAAACTAAGTTTGGTTTATCATTTTCGGATATTAATCAAATTATTTCATCCGAAGAATTAAAAGAATTACAAAACATACAAATTGTTGGATTAATGGGAATGGCAACATTTACAGAGAATCAAGAACAATTATCTGAAGAGTTTTCATCACTAAAAAACTTTTTTGATCAGCTTAAAGATGAGCATTCAAAACTTAATATTCTTTCAATGGGTATGAGCGGAGATTATCAATTAGCAATAAAGAATGGTAGTAATATGGTTAGAGTTGGAAGTGCTATTTTTGGTGCACGAAATTATATTGCTTAGTTTTACCTAAAAAGAAAAATAATTTGTACGCAATTTTAGATATTGAAACTACAGGAGGAAAATTTAACGAAGAAGGAATCACAGAAATTGCAATCTACAAATTTGACGGACATACAGTTGTAGATCAGTTTATAACTCTTGTAAATCCAGAAAAAGACATTCAACCTTTTGTTATTCAACTTACCGGAATCAACAATAAAATGCTACGAAATGCTCCAAAATTTCATGAAGTAGCAAAAAGAATATTAGAAATCACTAAAGATTGTATCGTAGTTGCTCACAATTCTAGTTTTGATTATCGCATTTTAAAAACGGAATATAATCGATTAGGCTATCAATTTAAAAGAGACACTATAT
This sequence comes from Polaribacter sp., assembly GCA_047622545.1. Taxonomy (GTDB): domain Bacteria; phylum Bacteroidota; class Bacteroidia; order Flavobacteriales; family Flavobacteriaceae; genus Polaribacter. The sequence continues at coordinate 6,509 of JBLHOD010000054.1, forward strand.
GTACGGTAGAATTAAGTAGAAAATTAATTCCAGAAAAACCTTCTTATAGTTTGGGAAAGTTATGTAAATCGCTCGGAATACCTATGAGTGATCGACATAGAGCTTCTGGAGATGCTCTTGCCACCATTCAACTTTTTAAATTACTATTAGACAAAGATGTTGATAAAACAATTATAGAAAATACAATTAAACATTTTGATTCTAAAATAGTTGCAGAAAAATTAACTGATTTATTGGATGAGGTTCCTAGAATTATGGGCGTTTATTATTTGCATAAAGATGATGGACAAATTATTTTTATGGGAAAAGGAAATAATATAAAGAATGATCTTACAAATCAGTTTATAAAAACTACCAAAAGAGGAGTTAAGATTCAAGAACAAACGGCTTCTATTAGCTACGAACCTACTGGTAATATATTACTTACCCATTTAAAATACTATTTAGAGCTAAACAATAACAAACCTAAATATAACTTAAAAAGTAAAAAAAGAGTTCATTTAGAAAACTTCAATAGTGATAGCATGCTCTTGATAGATAAAGGAAGATCACTAGACGAACATTCGGTTATTTTAATAGAAAACAACGAAGTTTTAGGGTATTGTTTTACCAACTTGGCTTTTCAAGAAAATCAATTGAGTATTTTAAAAGAAATGATCACTCCTATTAATAATAAAGAGTTAGCTAAAACAATTATCAAGAATTATTTGAGAAATAAATCTGTTGTTAAAATTGTACGATTTTAAGAAATCACTCTATATTCTATCAAAAAAACAAGTAAACTTCTTCTTGTAAATTTTAAATCTTATTTTTTTTATTATTTTTATAGAAAATATGAAAAAATGCGTATTATTTTTTATGCATT
>JBLHOD010000055.1:0-7365 GCA_047622545.1 Polaribacter sp.
TCTGTAATCGACAACCATTTTTGAACATCTTCTAATTTTTGTTGATAGCGATTAGAAAGAATTACATCAATAGTATCTGTTTGTTTAAAATTGACTGTTTTAGTATTGATGATATTTAAAATTGTTCTAATTTCTTCTGGATGATTTTCTAAAATTTCATTTCGAACGGCAATTACAAAACATGGCCATGGAGTTGGGCAACCTCCAATTCTTCTAAAAGTTTTATCATCAACTAAAGGTTTTGTGGTAAAATGTTCCCACATAAAATAATCTGCTTCTCCGGTTGTAAGTGCTTTAATTCCGCCTTCTAAATCGCCAACAACTTTAAATTTTAAGGTATTGATATCCCAACCATTATTATAAGCGTTTACAATTGCCATTAAATGCGATCCTGAACCAAATCGGCTAATAGCAATCGTTGCATCCTGTAGATCAGAAATTTGTTGAAATGATGAATTATTGGCAACATGAATTCCCCATACTAAAGGACTTTTTACAAAGGTTTGTACAATTTTAGACGGATTTCCTTCACCGATATCTTTTATAATTCCTTCCGTTAAAATAATAGCAATATCAATTTCAGAATTCCGAAGCGCAGCATTCATTTCACCCGTTCCGCCAGGAAAATCTTTCCAACGTAAATTGATGTTATGTTTTGTGAATTCTTTATTTTTTAGCGTTAAATACCAAGGATAATTAAAATGTTCTGGAACTCCGCCAATTGTAAGATTAATCATTTTATTTTGCCAATTTATCTAAAGTATAAACAATTAAACCCGCTACAACGTTACCTGGATTTTTACTAAATGTTCCGTTTGCTCTGTTTGCAATAATGGCGTTCATAGAACATGCATTATGTCCTAATAATTTTGACAACCCATAAATAGCAGACGTTTCCATTTCTAAATTGGTTACTTTAATTCCGTTGTAATTAAAACAATCAATTTTAGTATTTAACTCTGGATCTTGAATTGCTAAACGTAAAACTCTTCCTTGCGGTCCGTAAAAACCAACAGCTGTTGCCGTTAAACCTATAAAAACGTTTTCTCCAACTAGTTTCTTTTCTAATTCAGAACTGTTATTTACTACATAAGGCCTCGCTTTTCTGGGCGACCAATTTGTATGTTCTATAAAAGCATCTTCAATTTCTTTTTCTAAGATTTTTTTACAATCATATGCATGTAACATGCCATCTAAACCTAAACCGTATTTAGAAAGGACAAAACTATCTACAGGAATATCATTTTGTAAAGCACCAGAAGTTCCAATACGCACAATATTTAATGTTGTATGAGTTGGTTTTATAGTTCTCGTTTTTAAATTGATATTGACCAAAGCATCTAATTCGTTTAGTACAATATCTATATTATCTGGTCCAATTCCTGTTGAAATAACAGTTAATCGTTTTCCTTTGTAAATTCCAGTTGAAGTTTTAAACTCCCGTTTTTGTGTTGTAAATTCTATCGAATCGAAATGTTCGGTAACTTTATTTACTCGGTCTTGATCTCCAACAAAAATGATATCTGTAGCAATATTTTCTGGGTGTAAATTTAAATGGTAAACGCTACCATCTGGGTTTAAAATCAATTCTGATTCTTGTATCATAAAGAGGTGATTTTCAATAATTTTTGAGTTGTGTTATCGTATAAGAAATTATACTTTTTTGCGCCACCTAGAAATGAGAAATCATCTCTCATATTGGCGTATGTATTTAAGAGTTGTTGTTGAACTTTTACGCCATTTTTATTCAGTTTTACAGGAGAAAATGAAGAGAAATAATCTTTTAAATCAGTTATTTGTTTTCGGTATTGAATATCTCCAAAACCATATTGGTTTCCTTGTTGTAAAATAGCTGCAACTAATTCTTCTTTTGAATCTAATTTAGAATTGAGAGCAATCGTTAAAATGTTATTTTCTGGTTTATTTAATCCGTTTCCAATAGAAGGAAAACGTTGTAAATGCGCTAATAAGCTATCAATTAAATAGGTAAATGTGGTGTTTTGTTGATATTGATATAGGTTTTGTAATTTAATTGGATTATCAGAACAATACAATTGCCAAACATAATCGGCATAGGCAATATCATCAATACTTAATTCTATTTTGTTTTTATAATGTTCTTTGATTTGTTTTTCTGATAATTCAGACAAACCAAATAGCTTGTTAGATCCTTTAATTTTACCACTGCAAACCAACGAAATTTTTCTACCTTTTCTATATCGTTTTAACCAACTTATTACAGCAATCATGTTAATTTGACAAAATAAATCATAATCAAACCATAATATAATTTCTTCTTGCGATTTCTGATTGCATAAATTCCGATATTCTTTTAGGGTTAAATCTACAAACTGTCTTTTAGTAATTTTATAAGATTGTTTTAAAAAATCAAATCTAGATTTCCAAAAAGATTCACTACCAACATCTACAGTTGTTTTGCCTTCACACATCATTTCTCTCCAGGTAATAAAATCTCCCTGAACGTTAAGTTTTTTTAAATAACTGGTGGTGCTATCGCCATTTGTAATGTGTAAAATAGAAGTTTTCATAATTAAAAAACGGAGCTAAGTTTTATTTATTTTTTAGTTGCTATACTTAACGTTTAGTGTTAACCACCAACACGTTTTACTTTAAAACCTTTTTCTTTTAGCATTGTCATTATCCGATCTCTAAAATCACCTTGAATAATGATTTTATCATCCTTAAAACTACCTCCAACACTCAACATTTTTTTAATTTCTTTTGCAAGAATTTTAAAGTCTGATGTTGCTCCTGTATACCCTTCTAAAATAGTAATTGGTTTTCCTTTTCTTTTTTCATATTTGCAAATTATTGGATCATCTTGTAACCAAACAGTTGATTTTTTAACTACTGGTTTAGCTGTTTCTTTGTGTTCAGGAAATATGTTTTTTAGTTGATCTTTTATATCCATTTTTTCAATTTTCAGTTTCAGTATGCAGTCAGTTTCTTAATACCAATCGCAACTGTATACTGTTTACTTTTTAAGTCCTAATTCTTTTAAACGTTGATCTAAAAATTCACCTGCAGTAATATCCTCAAATTGTTTAGGATTTTTTTCATCAATACAGTTCTCTAAAACATCTAATTTCATATCGCTAATTGGATGCATAAAAAAGGGAATTGAATAACGCGATGTTCCCCACATTTCTTTTGGCGGATTTGTAACTCTATGTATGGTTGATTTTAATCTGTTATTACTATGACGTGATAACATATCGCCAACATTTATCATCAATTCATCTGGTTCTGCAACAGCATCTATCCAATCTCCTTGATTATTTTGCACTTGTAATCCTTTTCCTTGTGCTCCCATTAATAAGGTAATTAAATTAATATCTCCGTGAGCAGCAGCTCTTTCTGCACCTTTTGGCTCCGTTTCTATGGGTGGATAATGAATTGGACGTAAAATACTATTTCCGCTTTTGATGTAGTTATCAAAATATGTTTCTTCTAAACCTAAATGCAAGGCTAAAGAACGCAACACAAATTTGGCTGTTTTTTCTAGCATTTGATAAGTTTGTTTACCAACTTCGTTAAATCTTGCCAACTCATCTACAATAACATTTGGTGGATATTCACTTGCGTATTTAGAATCTGTATCTAAATATTGACCGAAATGCCAAAACTCTTTTAAATCTCCTTCTTTTTTTCCTTTTGCACTTTCTTTACCAAAAGAAACATAACCACGTTGACCGCCAATTCCAGGAATTTCATATTTCTCTTTTACATCAGTAGGTAAATCAAAGAAGTTCTTTATTTCTTTATACAAATCATTGACTAATTGCTCGTCTAAAAAATGTCCTCTTAATGCAACAAAACCAATGTTTTCGTATGCATGTCCAATTTGTTTTATAAACTGTTGTTTTTTGTTAGGATCATTCGATAAAAAATCGGCTAAATTAACACTAGGTATTTTGTTCATTATAAATAAATTTTAATAGAGGAAGATAAAGTTACTAAAAACAAGTAATAAACAATACATTACTTGCTAAAAAATGGAATTATATAAGAGATTGTGTAATTAAAACCAAAACCAGTTTCAGTTTCAAAGACTCTATTAAATCCTGGGACATAAAGCGTCTTGAAATTTGCTGGATGCTCTACACTAAGCATAATCTTGTACGAAAAACTGAAGCCTAAAAACAAATTATTAAAAGCCTCTACTTTAATTCCCATTACAAACTCTGTCCAATGAGCATTTAAATCTTTGGTGGTTAGCGGAGTAGTAATTGTGTTTCCAGAAAAATAATCGCTTCCAGTATTTGAAGTGTAGCTGTTTAACGTTTGTTCAAAAGCACTTGTTGCATATCTAAATCCAACAAATATTTCGTTATTCATGTCTAGCCAATTTTCATACGCATTGTAATTAACTCCGATTTTATAAAACGATCCTTTAGAAGTTGAGTTGGTATAATCTTCTACTGTAATTTCTTCTTGAGCACCAAATTCTGCTGCGATGTACCAATTTTTTGTAATTCTATAATCGGCAACAAGTTCTAATCCGCTAGAATTAGAATCAATCATTCCCATAATTGGTTTGCTAATGTCTATTCCTAAACGTAAACCATAAGGAGTTTTATTAGAAATAGAATCTTTGGCTTCTTTTTCTTGAGCAAAGTTACTTACAGAAGTAAGGATCAAACAAAGACTAATGAAATATTTTAACATGCGCGCTTGTTTCATTATCAATTATTGTTAAAGAAGTAGGAGTATAGGACTGAATCCAGCCATTATTAGAAGTAATTGTTACGTTGTTAAAAATGGTTTTAAAACCACAAGATCGAGAAACATGTTCTTCTGTTGTTGTATAATTTATCGTTAATGTATTTGAAACATTATTTGCGGTATTTCCGTCAACTGAATTGGTTTTTAAATGATACACAGTTTGAGATGTATTTACATTTAACGGAATTGCAACAGAATCTAAAGAAACACTTTTATAGTTTGAAATGGTGTCTTTTCCTTCAGCCCAAATTGATAAATTTTCTACACTTTTTAATGACGCTTGATTTGCATTGTCGTAAAAACGCAATACCAATTTAGGTGTTGTTGGCGATAAACAAATATCATCTTTTTCGCAGGCAGAAAAAAGGGCAAGAAAGAGCAGTAATAATGGAATGAGTTTTTTCACAAGTCAAATATAAGAATTAGATTGTTTTATTGAATTATTCCTCTTCAACTTCTACAATTTTATTAATTGCAGTTGCTAATTTAAAATCTAATTCTGTAACACCATCAACATCATGAGTTGATAATGTAATATCTAACGTGTTGTAAACATTAGTCCATTTTGGATGATGATTTAAAGCTTCACATTCAAAAGCAATTCTGTTCATTGCAGACATACAATCTTTGAAGTTATCGAATTCAAAGTCGGTATGTAATGCGTTATCATAGTATTCCCATTCTTGAAGAGCAGGTAATTTTTTTTCTATTTCGAAATCTGTAAGTTTTTTCATATTTTGATATTTTAAGCCACTAATATATAAGGATTCTTATGAATATTTATTGCACTTTGTAATAAAGTTCTCTTTATTCTGATAACTGAAAGGTTAAATAGAGGCTATAGAAAGTCTCAATTTCGTCATTTCATATAGTTATCGATGCAATTCCGATGAAAACCCGAAATCACTTAAACTGATAATTCATGAATATCGTAAACAAATAAACGCTTAATTCTTTTCAAACAAAACCACCGTCTCAATATGAGAAGTGTGTGGGAATTGATCAACTAAACTAATTTTTTTAATTTGATAATCAGCTTCTCCTAACAGTTCTGTGTCTCTTGCCTGTGTTGCAGGATTACAAGAAACATACACCATTCTATCAGCGTTTAGATGGATGATTTTTTGCAAGGTTTTTGGCGCAATTCCAGCTCTTGAAGGATCTAAAATAATGGTTTTTATTTTGTCTTTATATTCTGGATGGGCAGTTAAGAATTTACCAACATCTGCAGCATAGAATTTTAAACCATCAATATTGTTTCTTTTGGCATTTTCTTTTGCGTCTTCAATAGCTGATGCAATAATATCTACACCAACAATTTTTGCGTTTTTGCTTTTAGAAGCTATAATTTGACCAATCGTTCCTGTTCCACAAAACAAGTCCATCACAACAGTATTGTCAACTTTTGTTTTATCTTCTAAAACATAGTCAACCACTTTATTGTATAGTTTTTCCGCACATTTTGGATTTGTTTGAAAAAAGCTTTTCATGCTAATTTCAAAATTTAAACCTAACAATTCTTCTACAATTTTGTCTTTACCATATACCAAATCTAAACTACCAGAAGTAGCAATAGTTCTGTCACCAGTTTCATCGTTGATTGTATGTAATAAACCAGCTAAACGTTCTCCAAAAATATCTTTTAGAAAGGAAGCAAATTTTTGCAAATCAAAATTGGGTAACTCAGGTGAAGTAGTTACTAAATTGAATAATAATTCGTCAGTTTTATATGATTTCCGAACTACAAAATATCTAAAAAAACCTTCTTTTTTTGGTCCGTGCCAAGGTTGCAAACCTGTTTCTTGGCAATATTCACGAATATTTTTTAGGTTGTCTTCCATTTGTTTGTCAAACAAACCAGAATCTTTTTCAAGATTATCTCCCATCCACCAAACACCACGTCTTTTAAAACCTAATGTAAACTCGTCTTTATCTCGTTTTGTAACTCTGTCATAGCCAATTGCAGAAAAACCATATTCCATTTTATTTCTGTAATGAAATACATTTGGAGACGTTATGAATTCATCAAACAAATCTTCGATATTTTCTACTTTTCCAATTCTTTTAAATAAAGATAAGGTACTTTCTTTTTTATATTGATGTTGTAAGTCGATTGGTAACTGAATATAAGGAGCACCAGGAATGTCTTGAAACGGAACTTCTACTTCATTTTCAGAAGGCTCTAAAACATCAATCAATTTAGCTTCCGCATAATTCTTACTAGTTTTACTTATTTGTGCTTTTACTAATTGTCCAGGTAACGTATTCGGAATAAAAACAACAAAACTACCTTCCTCAGATTTAATTCTTGCAATTCCTTTTCCTCCAAAGGCATAATCTTCAATCTTTAATTCTAAAACCTGATTTTTCTTAACAAATTTATTTCGTTCTCTTTTGGGCATTCTAAGTGTTTTATGGTTCGCAAAATTAGGAAAAGTTTATGGTCTCTGATGATTAAAAGCAGATATAAATTAGAATATAACCGTACTTTTAACCTGAGTTCAATTCATATCATGAAAAGTAACTATTTCGAGAACAACTCTTAACTGCTATCTTGGCGATCCTGCAAGGTCTTTTTTTTACATTGTAGGTATGATCTATCAATTTCAAAGCCCCAAG
>JBLHOD010000056.1:0-7363 GCA_047622545.1 Polaribacter sp.
GAAAGAAAATACAATACACATTTTGAGAGTTTAGAAAATGCGAGAAAAGCGGGCTTTAAAGCTCCAAATACAATTGCATTTGCAAAAACGATTGATGAAGTTTTCGACTTTGTAAATCACTGGGATTCTCAACGTCATGATTTACCTTACGAAACCGACGGAGTTGTTATTAAAGTAAATAATTTACAACACCAAGAAGAGTTAGGTTATACCGCAAAAGCACCGCGTTGGGCAATTGCCTATAAGTTTAAAGCCGAACAAGTTTCAACAATTTTAGAAGAAATCACCTATCAAGTTGGTCGAACTGGCGCGATAACTCCAGTTGCAAATTTAGAACCTGTACAATTAGCAGGAACCACTGTAAAACGTGCTTCTTTGCACAATGCAGATCAAATTGAAAAGTTAGATATTAGAATTAACGATACTGTTTTTGTAGAAAAAGGTGGAGAAATAATTCCGAAAATTATTGCGGTTGATTTCACAAAACGACCGCAAGATTCTAGACCAACAATCTACGCAACACATTGCCCAGAATGTAATACTGAATTAATCAGAACTGAGGGTGATTCGAAACATTATTGCCCGAACGAGTTTGGTTGTGCTCCTCAAATAACAGGAAGAATTCAGCATTTTATCAGTAGAAAAGCAATGGATATTGATGGTTTAGGTGGAGAAACGGTTGATTTATTGCGTAAAGAAGGATTGATACAAAATTATGCAGATTTATATGATTTAAAAGTTGAACAAATTATCCCGTTAGAAAGAATGGCAGAAAAATCTGCTCAAAATATGATTGAAGGAATCGGAAAGTCAACAAATATTCCGTTTGAAAAAGTCTTGTTTGCTTTAGGAATTCGTTTTGTTGGAGAAACCGTTGCGAAGAAATTAGCAAAGCATTTTAAATCTATTGAGTTTTTAATGACAGCAGATTTCGAAACATTGATTTCCGTAGATGAAATTGGAGATAGAATAGCGCAAAGTATTATCGATTTTTCGAATAATATAGGAAACATTCAACTCGTAAGTAGATTAAAATCATCTGGAGTTCAATTAGAGGTTTCTGCAGAAAGTTTAGAAAACAAAACCGATCGATTAGGAGCAAAAGTATTTGTAGTTTCTGGAGTTTTTTATCAACTTAGTAGAAACGAATTAAAAAAAGCCATAGAAGATAATGGCGGAAAGGTAAGTTCGTCAATTTCTAAAAAAACAAATTATATTGTTGCTGGAGATAATATGGGGCCAAGTAAAAAAACAAAAGCAGAAGATTTAGGAGTTGCCATTATTTCTGAACAAGATTTTATAGATATGATATCTTAAGAAAAAAAGAGAAAAGAATTTTTGTTGTAACATTTTTCATAGATAATAGTCAAAAGATAAATTAATAAACTAAACCTTTTACAAATGAGCAATCAAACTAAAATTATCATTCCAACTGTTTTATTTTTTATAGCTGCAATTGCAGATATTTGGGGAATTATTGCAGTAAACGAAACAATGAAAACAATTGCAAAACCAATGTTACTAACATTGTTGGCAGTTGTGTATTTAGCATCCGTTAAAAAACCAATTTTCTGGTATGTTTTAGGAATGTTTTTCTGTTTTGTTGGCGATGTTTTATTAATGTTTAATGGGAGCAATTTTTTTATGTTTGGACTTTCAGTGTTTTTATTAGCACATGTTGTGTATATCAAAGTAACATCGAGTTTTTTACCGAAGGATTTAACTGTTAAAATGATTTCATCTGCGTTTCCGTTTGTGATTTTCTTTGGAATTTTAATGTATTTAATTTATCCAAATTTAGGTGAAATGTTACTACCTGTTGTTGTGTACGGAATTACAATTTCTACTTTTGGTTCTATAGCATTATTAAATTATAGAAGCGAAAAATCTATAGAAAATTTATGGTTATTTGTTGGATCAATTCTTTTTATTTTATCAGATAGTTTAATTGCTGTAAACAAGTTTTACGAACCCAATGAAATCTATGGAGTTTCTATTATGGTTACCTATATTTTGGCGCAATTTTTAATCTGTAAAGCAATGATTGTTAAGTCGAATTTAGTTGATTAACTTATTTTAAATACGTTAGACCAAGATGCTTTTTCCTTTAGAAGTAATGTTTTTTTCTTCATCAAAATAGAAATCAATTCGTCCAACATTGATCCCGAAACAACCAACTTGATTCACCAACATATTTTCGTTATCAGCATTTTTTACAATAGTTGGTTTTGGTAAAAAAGTATGTGAATGACCGCCAATAATTAAGTCGATGTTTTTAGTTGCTTTTGCCAAATTTAAGTCAGAAACAATTTTAGGATTTCTTCTGTTGTAATACCCTAAATGAGATAAGCAAATTACCAAATCACATTGTTGTTCGTCTTTTAAAATTCGACTCATATCTTGAGAGATTTCTATAGGATCATAATACTTGGTTTCCTTATACATTTTTGGACTTACCAAACCTTCTAATTCAATTCCTAACCCAAAAATACCGATTTTAATTCCGTCTTTTTTAAAGATTTGATATGGTTTTACATGTGTGTCTAAAACGGTATTTTTAAAATTGTAATTGGCAGAAACAAAATTAAAGTTTGCATTTGGTAATTGTTTATATAGACCTTCAATTGAATTATCAAAATCATGATTTCCGATAGTTGCTAAATCATATTTTAACATACTCATTAGTTTGAACTCTAGTTCGCCGCCAAAATAATTGAAATAGGGTGTTCCTTGAAAAATATCTCCAGCATCTAATAATAATGTATTCGGATTTTCTTTTCTAACATTTTCTACCAATGTTGCTCTTCTGGCAACGCCACCTTTATTTGCAAACTTGTAATGAGAAGCTTCAAAAGGCTCAACATGACTGTGCGTATCGTTGGTGTGTAAAATGGTAATATGTTTGTTCTTTTTGGTTGTAAAAGAAGGTAAAGTTAAACCGCCAATTGCCGTTAATGAAGCTGCTGCCGATGTTTGTTGTAAAAATTTTCTTCTATCCATTTTATTTTCTTTTAAAACGATTGTCTAAAACGGTTTTTATCGTGTCTACACTTTTAAAATAATCTACAATAGCATCTCGCATTTTATACTCTTGTTTATACATGCTTTTGGGATTTTTAAAAAAGATCATATTATCGCCACCACTTTGTAAATAATCAGTTGTTAACACATAATAGTTTTTATTTTTGTCAAACTTTTTTCCTTGGATGAATAACTCATATCCGTTTTTTGTAATGGTTAATTGAACGTGTTTAGACAAAGGATGCGCAGTTTTTTTTGTGATTAAATAGGTAATAAGTTCTTCTGTTTTATCGCCAGATAATTCAACCACAACATACATATTGTCAAAAGGCATTAATTCAAAAGCATTTTTATTGGTGATGTTCCCTGCGGGGATTCCTGCTCTAATTCCGCCATAATTAAACATTGCAAAATCGATGTTTTTGCCAGTTTCTTTATTAAAAATTGGATTTGCTCTTTCGTAAGATAAGTCTGCTAATAAATTTCCTAAACTACTTTCTAAATCGCCATCTGTTCTCACAATTTTTTTTGGAGTATACGATATCTTAGTGTTTATTTCTTTAATCATTTTCTCTTTATACGGAGCAATTGTATTTATAATATCATCAACAGAAGCTAAGTTAGAGTCAATTTCTATCGTTTTTGCAGTTATTTTTGTAACTACATATTTTTCTTTTTTACAAGAAAAAATCAAAAAGGCTATAAAAAAAACAAAAGCAATTTTTTTCAATGTTGTGTTCATGTTTTTTTAGTTAAATTTGTAAGTAACGAATATACAGTTTTAGAATATACAATTTTATGGCTTTCGGAAAATTTAAAGAACAATTTTTATTTAAGAAGTTTCAAAAGGAATTAAATTTAACTCCAGAAACAAGAACGCCTAATTCTAAAGAAATTCATTCTGTAGCAATTTTAACAAGTAATAAATTGCATGAAGAAATTGATATTGCAGAACACGTGAAAAACAGTATAGAATCTGTTAGAAATGTTCACGTTTATTGTTATAGAGCCCATAAAAAATCAGATCCAATAAGCTACAAGCATTTTACTGAAAAAGATATTGATTGGAATGGAAATATTAGAGACCCAAGTTTTGAAAGTTTTTTAGAAAGTCCGTTCGATTTGTTAATTGGGTATTTTGATAAAAATAATTTGTACTTAGAATATTGTGCATTAAAATCGAAAGCTACTTTTAAGATCGGTTTTTCTAAAGTAAATGATAAAATATTTGATTTGCTTATTTCTGAAGATCCAAAAAACATTGATAGCTTTATAGTCGTTATTAAAAAATACCTTGAATTACTTCATAAAATATAATAATCAGTTAAAATTAACAACTCAGTAGAAATTAGTTATATTTCCTTTTAACTAGTAATTTATAACTAATAATTAGCTGAAACTTCTAGCGAAAACATTAAATTTGCTCAATGTTTTAAAATTTAAAAAAAATGCAAAAATTTGTTGGTACTGGAGTTGCATTGGTTACACCTTTTACTTCTGATAAAATTGTAGATTTTGATGCGCTTAAAAGATTAGTTGCTTTTAATATTGATAACGGAATCGATTATCTTGTTATTAATGGAACAACTGGAGAAAATGCAACAATAACAAGTGAAGAGAAAAAGGAAATTATAAATATAATTGCCAACGTAAATAATAAAAGAGTTCCTTTAGTTTTAGGAGTCGGTGGAAATAATACAGCAAATGTAATTAATGAATTACAAACTTCAGATTTATCTCAAATTGATGCTATTTTATCTGTTGCACCATATTACAGCAAGCCAACTCAAGAAGGATTTTATCAGCACTTTGAAGCAATTTCTTTAGTAAGTCCAAAACCAATTATTTTATACAATGTTCCTGGGAGATCAGCTAAAAACATGGAACCAGCAACCATTATTCGTTTAGCAAATGATTTTGAAAACGTAATTGCAGTAAAAGAAGCAGGGGGAAATGTGTCACAATATTTGGAATTAATTAAAAACAAACCCAAAGGTTTTTCAATTATTTCTGGTGATGATGATTTGGCGCTAACAATTGTTTTAGCTGGTGGTTCTGGAGTTATTTCTGTAATTGGTCAAGCATTTCCAAAAGAATTTTCTACACTAATTAATTTAGGTTTAGAAGGCAAAAATAAAGAAGCGTATGAAATTCATTTTAAATTGATGGAAATCATAAAATTAATATTTACAGAAAATAATCCGGCAGGAATAAAAACAGTTTTACAGGAGTTAAGTATTACTTCAGATGAAGTTCGTTTACCTTTAGTGAAAACAACTACCGAAAACCAAAAAGAAATTGCTAATTTTGTAGCGAAATTTTAATTAGACAATCATGTTAACAAGTAAAATAGAAGTAGCACTAAATAACCAAGTAACCGTAGAGGCAGAATCATCGCAAATATATTTAGCAATGGCTTCTTGGGCAGAAAACTTAGGATTCGAGGGGGTTTCTCAATTTATGTATGCGCATTCTGATGAAGAAAGAGCACATATGTTAAAGTTGATAAAGTTTATTAATGAACGTGGAGGTCATGCAAAAGTTTCTCAACTTTCTGCTCCGCCAACGGAATTTGGATCTTTTAAAGATATGTTTCAAACATTATTTGATCATGAAGTAATGGTTTCTGAAACCATTAACGATTTAGTAGATATTTCTTTACAAGAAAAAGATTATGCAACACATAACTTTTTACAATGGTATGTTTCTGAACAAATTGAAGAAGAAGCATTAGCCAGAAATATTTTGGATAAAATAAACTTAATTGGCGATGATAAAAGTGGTTTTTATTTGTTTGATAGTGATATCAAAAAATTAATAGCAAATACAACAAGTCCGCAGGTTTAACATTAACAAACTTTTAGTAAAACTATAAGAATTATTTAGAGGTTTTTATGGTTAATTGCACCTAACAATTTTACTGTGTAAAAATCGCTTTAATAATCCATAATTAATCACTAATTTTGCCAAATGTTTAGAATGAAGAATTTAATGTATTTTGCTTTTGTAGGATTGCTTTTTACATCTTGTAGTGAGTATCAAAAAGTATTTAATAAAGGTACTGTAGAACAGCAATATGCGATGGCTACAAAAATGTATGAAGCTAAAAAATATAACAAAGCGTTAGATTTATTCGAAAAAGTTACGCCTACATATAGAGGCAAGCCTCAAATGGAACGAATTCAGTTTATGGTTGCGCAATCTAATTTTAATACAAAAAATTACGCTTTAGCGGGTTATTATTATCAGAGATTTACTCAAAACTACCCAAAAAGTTCTAAGAAAGAAGAAGCCGCGTTTTTATCTGCATATAGTTATAAGCTTGCATCTCCAGTTTTTAGCTTAGATTCAAGAGACACACATAAAGCATTAGAAGCTTTTCAATTGTTTATAGATACGTATCCAGATTCTAAAAGGTTAGCAGAAGCAAACACCTATTATCAAGAGATAAATCATAAATTACAAAAGAAAGCTTTTGAAATAGCAAAAGTATATTATACAACTGCAGATTATGATCCTCGAAGAAATTACCAAGCAGCAATTCAAGCATTTGATAATTTATTGGAAGATTATTTAGGATCAGACTTTAAAGAAGAAGCATTATATTACAGACTCAAAGCATCGCACGATTTAGCATTAAGAAGTACTCCAAGAAGAAAAGAAGTAAGAATTAAAGACGCAATAAAAGCATACGAAAAGTTAAAAAGAAACTTTCCTAAAACTAAATATTTAGAAGATTCTGATAAAATGTTAGTCACTTTAGAGAAAGAAAAACAACAATTAATAAAAAGTTAATAATGGATTATAAAGAAACCAATGCACCTTTAACAACAATTACGTATGATAAAGATGCTATTCAAGCTCCAACAAATAATATTTATGAAGCAATAAATATTATCGCAAAAAGAGCAACACAAATCAATGGCGATTTAAAGAAAGAATTGTTAGATAAGTTAGATGAGTTTGCTACTTACAACGATAGCTTAGAAGAAGTTTTTGAAAACAAAGAGCAAATCGAAGTTTCAAAATTCTATGAAAAATTACCAAAAGCTACGGCAATTGCTGTAGAAGAATGGTTAAATGGTAAAGTATATCACAGAACTCCAGAGACAGAGTAATGTCTATTTTAAGCGGTAAAAAAGTTTTACTAGCAATTAGTGCTGGTATTGCCGCTTATAAAACGGCCAGTTTGGTTCGTTTATTTATAAAATCTGGCGCAGAAGTAAAGGTCGTTATGACACCTGCGTCGAAAGATTTTATCACTCCACTTACACTTTCAACACTTTCTAAAAATCCAGTTTTATCTACTTTTTATGATAAAGAAGAGGAGAACGAATTGTGG
>JBLHOD010000057.1:0-7210 GCA_047622545.1 Polaribacter sp.
TCTCTATCAGTGATTTTTATTGTAATGTCTTGTTCCATTATTCAATTTTCTTTATCACCGCTTTTGGAGCTTCCTTTCTAGTTCCGTCAAAACCATCAACACCACCAACGGTAGTATATTTCATTACATATTTTTTATCTGGAAAAATACGTTGAAAAGCACTTTGACACATTAAAGTTGCTTCGTGGAATCCGCATAAAATCAATTTTAATTTCCCTGGATATGTATTTACATCTCCAATAGCATAAACACCTGGAATATTAGTTTGATAATCTAATGCGTTATTTACTTTAATGGCATTTTTTTCGATTTCTAATCCCCAGTTTGCAATTGGACCTAGTTTAGGGGCTAATCCAAAAAGCGGAATGAAATGATCTGTTTCTAAAATAGAATCTTCTTCGTCTTTTGTAGAAATTACAACTCCAGTCAAATGATTTTCTCCAACAACTCCAGTTATTTCTCCAGGAGTAATTAAATTAATTTTTCCAGCATCCTTTAATTCTTGTACTTTATCCACAGAATCTAAAGCACCTCTAAATTCGTTTCTTCTGTGAACTAAAGTTACAGACTTAGCAATGTCTGTTAAAAATATAGACCAATCTAAAGCCGAATCCCCACCGCCAGCAATTACAACATTTTTATCTCTGTAGATTTCTGGTTCACGAATCATATATTCAACGCCGTTGTCTTCAAAGTTTGCAATATTTGGAATTGGAGGTTTTCTTGGTTCAAAACTCCCTAATCCACCTGCAATTGCTACAATAGGGGCTTTGTGTTTTGTTCCTTTATTTGTTGTAACGATAAAACTACCATCTTCTTGTTTGTCAATCGTTTCTGCACGTTCACCAAGAGTAAAACCAGGTTCAAACTGTTTACATTGCTCTAATAAATTGGCGGTTAAATCTCCAGCTAAAATTTCTGGAAACCCCGGAATATCGTAAATAGGTTTTTTAGGATAAATTTCTGAACATTGTCCGCCAGCTTGCGGTAACGCATCAATTAAATGACATCTTAGTTTTAATAATCCAGCCTCAAAGACTGTAAATAATCCAGTTGGTCCAGCGCCAATAATTAATATATCTGTTGTAATCATTTCTTTTCTTAATCGTGTAAAAATACTAGAAGGAAAACATATAAAAACTGACTTTTATCAGTTAGCCAATATTAATAACTTCTATAATCTGTGGAGCGTATTTTTTAATGGTAGCTTCAACACCATATTTTAAGGTCATTTGATTGACAGAGCACCCATTACAAGTGCCTTCTAACTCAACTTCTACGATGTTATTTTTAATGGATAAAAGTTTAATGTTTCCACCGTCACTCAGTAAATAAGGACGAATTTCTTCTAAAGCTTTTTCAACATTTGTAAGCGTTTCTTGTGCTGTCATAACTAGTTTTATTTTGTCATACAGCCACTCATTGTTGTTATTCTAACAACTTCTGTTGGAGGTAAATTTTTATTACGTTTTACTAACTGAGATAGCATTTCTTTAGTGGTGTCAGAAAAAGCTTTTTCTAACGGTGTATTAGTTTGCAAAGCAACAGGGTGACCAATATCTCCAGATTCTCGAATACTTTGTACTAAAGGAATTTCTCCTAAAAATTGTGTATTAATATCTTTAGCTAAATTTTTTGCGCCACCATTTCCAAAAATATAATATTTATTATTTGGTAATTCTTCTGGTGTAAAATAAGCCATGTTTTCTATTATTCCTAAAACAGGTACATTAATGCTTTCTTGTTGAAACATTGCAACACCTTTTTTAGCATCTGCTAATGCAATATTTTGAGGAGTACTCACAATCATTGCTCCATTGATTGGTAATGCTTGCACTATTGATAAATGTATATCTCCAGTTCCTGGAGGTAAATCGATTAATAAGAAATCTAATTCTCCCCAATCTGCATCAAAAATTAATTGATTTAATGCTTTTGAAGCCATTGGTCCGCGCCAAATTACTGCTTGATCTGGATTTGTAAAAAAGCCTAAAGACAATAATTTTACGCCATAATTTTCTACAGGTTTCATTTTAGACCTTCCCTCAATTTTTACAGAAAGAGGTTTTTCCTTTTCTACATCAAACATTAAATGCATTGAAGGGCCATAAACATCGGCATCTAAAACGCCAACACTAAATCCCATTTTTGCTAATGTAATTGCCGTGTTTGCTGTAATTGTAGATTTTCCAACGCCACCTTTTCCAGAAGCAATTGCAATAATATTTTTAATATTGGGAATTTCTTTTCCTTTTATTTGATTCGGATTTTCTTTCTTAGGAACAACTGCTTTAACGTTTACTTTTACAGCAATATCTTTACTAACTTTTAAACGAAGAGCGTTTATAATTTCGCCTTCTATTCTTTTTTTAGCTTGTAAAGATGGATTGCTAATAGTAACATCAATTACCACTTCGTTGCCAAACGTTAAAACATTTGTAATGTTTTCATTTTCAACCAAACTTTTACCTTCTCCAGGCGCAGTAATCGTTTCTAATGCTTTATATATATCTTGCTTATTAAAGCTCATTTTGAAATTTTAATTAGGATTAATTCTAAACTACAAATATAGTGTTTAGTGTTCAGATAATAAAGAAGTTGTAGTTTGTTTATTGATGAATTGATAAGTAGAATTTATTATAATTCCTCACTCGGACTCCAAAATACTTTTTGAAAGTCTTGAATTTGATTATCAACGATAATAATGCCTTCATTTTCTAGCAATTGTTGCATTAAGTTTGTGCCATCAAAATGATGTTTTCCTGTCAATAACCCTTTTCTATTTACAACTCTGTGAGCCGGAACTTCTTCTTTTTGATTGTGAGAATTATTCATTGCCCAACCAACCATTCTTGCTGATCTTGCTGCGCCTAAATACGTTGCAATTGCCCCGTAACTGGTTACTTTTCCGTACGGAATTAATCGAGCTGTTTTGTATACTTTATTAAAAAAATTATCTGAAGTACTCATTTAGAATTATTAGTAATTAATTCTAAATTTAATAAAAGTTATTGGTTTTCCTTTTTCTAAATATTGTTTTTCGTAGAAAGTTTGTGTTGAGGTAACTTCTTCTGGAGCGCCTTCATTTTTATACACATTATGATTTGAGTGTAAAATTTCATGACCTTCTCCATGTAATAAACCCAACGTATAACCGTGCATAAATTCACTGTCGGTTTTTAGATTCATTATTCCACCTTCTTTTAATATTTGATGATACTTTTTAAGAAAGGTAGAATTTGTCATTCTGTGTTTTGTACGTTGATATTTTATTTGCGGATCTGGGAATGTTATCCAAATTTCATCAACTTCATTTTCAGCAAAAATAGAATCAACCAATTCAATTTGAGTTCTAATAAAAGCTACATTTTCTAGATTTTCTTCTAACGCAGTTTTTGCGCCACGCCAAAATCGAGCACCTTTAATATCGATTCCAATAAAGTTTTTATCAGGATTTTTTTGAGCTAAAGCAATGGTATATTCTCCTTTACCACATCCAAGCTCTAATACGATAGGTTTATCATTCTTAAAAAAAGTATTCCACTTTCCTTTAAGAGAAAAACCATTTAAGATTTCTTCTCTTTTGGGTTGAATTACATTAGAAAACGTTTCGTTTTCGTTGAAACGTTTCAGTTTGTTTTTGCTTCCCAAAGTAAATTGTTATTCTTTAGAATCTTCGATTCCTTCTCTTTTAAAGCGTCTAGATTCTTTCATCCAGTATGCAAATAATACTAGTAAAACAATCAAAAACATCCAGTTTACGGCATTTGAAACCCACCAACTTAGATCGCTTAAACGCAATGCTTCAAAAGGAGTAAAAGCCCAAGAAAAAAAATCACCAATTAATCTAAAAATATTGCTTGCTATCATAACTTAAGTATCTTTACACTGCAAAAATATAAAAACTAATTATGTTAGCCAATTTTTTCGGCAAATCAAAACCAGTAAATTTTATAATAATCATAGTGCTTTTTTTTATGTACTATGTTTTAGATTTTATTGTAGTTAAAAATTTAGAAATAAGTCTTGAAGATTTTTCTAATTTTTTATTGACTTTTCCTTTATTTTTGGTGTTATTCTTCTTGTTTAATTTTATCATTTCTAAAAATAAATTAACAAGAGATAATTCGTATGCTTTTTTACTTTTTGTAATTGGTTTAGGTTTTTTAGAAACTATAATTTTAGAATACTCTACAGTTATTGTTTTTTTGCTATTGTTTTTATTCTTTAGAAGAGTATATAGTTTAAGAACTTTAAAGTTTGTATATCAAAAGTTGTTTGATAGCGGATTATGGCTAGGGGTTTTATGTATCATTTCACCTTTTTATCTTTTGTATTCATTGTTGCTGTATGCAGCAGTTTTCTTTTTTCTTAAAATTAGTTTTAGAACGGTTTTAATTCCTTTGTTAGGGTTTAGTACAACACTGTTTTTATATTTTACTTATCTTTTTTGGATTGATGATGTAACAACATTTTATCAATTATTTGATGCTGCTTTTAATATTGATTTTAGTTTTTACCAAACCAGTTATTACGAACTATTTTTAATAACATTTGCTTTCTTTACAGTAGTTTCAATAGTATTAAAAACAGGAAAAATACTTTCGGTCAGTAATAAGTTTAAAAGAAGTTGGGTGTTGTTGTTAATGCATTTAGTAATTTCTATTGTGTTTATTTCTTTGGTAGAAAAAAAGAACGGAACAGAGTTAATTGCTTTTTTAATTCCGTCTACAATTATTATTGCAAATTGGGTGCAATTAATACAAAAGAAACTAGTAATAAATATTGTTTTAGCATTGTTTTTGTTGCTTTCTTTTGCAATTCATTTTATAGTTTAGCACCAAAAGATAAATCTCCTGCATCGCCTAAACCAGGTATAATATATCCTTTTTCATTCAATTCATCATCAATAGCAGCAATCCATAAATGCGTGTTTTCTGGAAAATGATTTTTTATAAATTCAATTCCTTCTGTAGAACCAATTACGCAAACTAAATGTAATTCCTTTGGATTTCCATATTTCTGAATAGCATCAAAAACCGACACGAATGATTGTCCTGTTGCCAACATCGGATCCGCTAAAATCAATGTTTTATTATCGATTGATGGAGCGGCAAAATATTCTACAACAATTTCGAACTCTGCATCGTTATTTGGATGATTTCTATAAGCAGAAATAAAAGCATTCTCTGCATCATCAAAATAATTTAATAACCCTTGATGTAAAGGTAAACCAGCTCGTAAAATGGAACCTAAGACAATATCTTTAATTGGTAAGAAACTTTCTTTTGTGCCTAAAGGAGTAGTAATGTTTTCTGAAGAATAATTTAGATTTTTACTTAATTCATACCCTAAAACCTCTCCAATTCTTTCAATATTTCTTCTAAAGCGCATGGCGTCTTTTTGGACGGATACATCTCTGATTTCTGCAATAAATTTATTAAGAATTGAGTTTGTTTTTTCTAAGTGATGAATAATCATAAAAAATAGTTTTGTTCAAATTTAAGAATTCAGTTTTAAAGTAGTTTCAATTTTTTCAATCACTTTTTCTGGCAAAATGGTTCTCATAACATCTTCATATCCATCCCAAACTTTATTTCCATAAATAGAACACGGAATGTTTGGGTGTTTTTCTAAATCAGGCAACAAACAATTTTTTATTGGTTGATTGTAAGGCGCAAAACCTGCAAACGGATGTGTTGCTCCCCAGAGTGTAATCGTTTTAATTTGCAACATCGCAGCAAAATGAGCATTTCCAGAATCCATAGCCAACATACAATCTAGATTGGCAATTAAATTCAACTCTTCACTTAAGTTTAATTTACCAGCAACAGAAATAACAGCTTCGTTTTTATGTTCAATTTTTGATAAAAGATTGATTTCTTTTTCTCCGCCACCAAAAAGTAAAATAGTATATTTTTTAGATAAAGTGTCAATTACTGTTTCCATTAAATCTAATGGGTACGATTTAGAATCATAAGCTGCAAAAGGCGCAATTCCAATCCAATTGTTTTTTTGTTCTCCTACTAAATTTAAAACGGAGTTATTTAAACCTGGTATTTTTAGTTTGGTTGGATTCGAAATATCAACCGAAAAATCGATTTTTCTAAAAACATCTGCATAGCGTTCGTGAGAAGTTTTTAACTGTTTAAAGACTTTATTTTTTGTTCTTGTTAAGGCTTTTTTTTCGCTTCTTCCTTTGTCAATTACACCAATATCTTTTGACGAAAATTTAAAAAAACTACGCAAAATTTTAGAACGCAACACATTGTGTAAGTCGGCAATGTGAGTAATGTTTAACTGCTTTAATTCTTTATGTAATTTGTGTAACCCAAAAATACCTTTATGTGTATTTGTAACATCTGCAGCATAAAAATGTACATTCGGAATATCATCAAACAGCGGTTTTAAAAAAGCTTTAGATAAAAAAGTGATTTTAATTTCTGGATGTTGTTCCACTAAAGCTCTAATAACAGGAATTGTCATGGCAACATCTCCCATTGCAGATAACCGAATAACTAAAATATGTGAGTTAGCTTGCAAATTTTCTTGCTATAATTTGTGAAATGTAAAAATAGTTAAAACAAAATAAGTTCTGTTGTTTTTTTAAAATTCTCTTTGGTGTTTTCATTTTTCAGCAAGAATGAATCCTCAAATAATTATGTACCTTTGCAGCTATATCTAAAAAAAGTATTGAATGATTCAATCAATGACTGGTTACGGTAAATCCGTATTACAATTACCAACAAAAAAAGTTACGATAGAAATTAAAACTCTAAATAGTAAAAATTTAGATTTAAATGTTAGAGTTCCATCATACTATAAAGAAAAAGAATTAGCAGTTCGGAAAAAACTAGCTTCTGGTTTGGTAAGAGGAAAAATAGATTTTTCTATTTATGTAGAAATGACTGCAGATGAAACGACTACTATAATTAACAAAACGGTTGTTAATAATTATATTCAGCAATTAAAAAATGTGTTATTTACTGAAAATGATAATGAAGTAGAATTGTTAAAAATGGCTGTTAGAATGCCAGATGCATTAAAAACAGAGCGTGAAGAATTAGACGAAAACGAGTGGGATTTAATCAATAATAGTATTGATGAAGCGTTAAAAGAAACCATTCAATATAGAGTTGATGAAGCTGCTTCTTTAGAAGACGATTTTAAATTACGTATTTTAAATATTAAAAAATATTTAGATGAAGTA
>JBLHOD010000058.1:0-7180 GCA_047622545.1 Polaribacter sp.
TTTTTTGAATCAATGTCCCAATTTAACATTTTTGCAACATCTTCTGCGGAAGTTAACAACGCTGCTTTGTGGTCTTTAATTAAACGATTGCAACCTCTACTAAACAAATCTGTTGTTCTTCCAGGAACCGCAAACACATCTCTGCTGTACGAATTCGCAATATCTGCCGTAACCAACGAACCGCCTTTTTCTGCAGATTCTATAATAATTGTTGCTTGAGAAATTCCTGCTACAATTCTATTTCGTTTTAAAAAATTTTCTCTAAGTGGATTTTCATTATGCCAAAATTCGGTAATAAATCCTCCGTTTTTGTTAACCTCGTTAATATATTTCTTATGCGTTTTCGGATACACCTGCTCAAATCCATGTGCCAAAACAGCAATTGTTTGTAACTCGTTTTTTATGGCTTCTTTATGTGCACAAATATCAACTCCGTACGCAAAACCGCTTACAATAATTGGATTGTATTCTTTTAAATCTTTGATAAATTCTTTACAAAAACCGCTACCATAAGAAGTCATATTACGTGTGCCAACAATACTAATAATGCGTTCGTTTTGTAGATCTATATTTCCATCTTTAAATACCAAAATTGGCGCATCAATACATTGTTGCAAGTTTTTCGGATACTTATCATCTAAGAAATAAGATGTTGTAATGTTATTCTCCTGAATATAATCGAGTTCTTCTTCAGCCAGAGTTTTGTTTTGAGTATTAAACAATTGATTGGTAACATGTGTTCCAATTCCATTAATTTTCAATAAAGTAGATTGTTTTTCTTTAAAGATCTGGCGAACATCTCCAGTGGCAACAATTAGCTTTTTTGCTAAAATATCGCCCACCGCTTTTGTCTTCTGCAGACGCAAAATGGCTAGTAATTTTTCTTTTTTCAAATCGCAATAATTTGATAGTCAATATACAATAATTTTTTGTTGATAAGTTTCTAATCTATAACGGATTTTTTATAAAAAAATACTAACTTTGTTTCTATGACCTTAACTAGCTACATCAACGACTTATTATACAGATACGATTGCGTAATTATACCAAATTTTGGAGGATTTGTAACCAATGCCATTTCGGCAAAAGTGAACCATTTTTCACATACTTTTTATCCGCCAACTAAACAAATTACGTTTAATGCGCATTTAAAAAATAATGATGGATTGTTAGCCAATCATATTGCTTCATCAGAAAATATTTCTTTTGAAGAAGCAACAGAAAAAATTAGTGTTGTTGTAGAAGGTTGGAATACGCAATTAAAAACAGAATCGGTTGTTATTGGTAAAGTTGGTCGTTTATTATTAAACAAAGAAAATCAACTGATCTTTGAACCAAATTCAGAGTCAAATTATTTGATTGAAACTTTTGGAATGAGCGCATTAAGTTCTCCGGCAGTTAAACGTTTAGAACGCCAAAAACAAGCTGCTAAATTAACTCCTGTTGCTAGTAAAAAATCATCGAACTTTCTAAAATACGCTGCTGCTGCGGCAATACTTTTAACTGTTGGTACTATTGGTTGGAATGGTATTCAAAACAATCAATTAAAAGAGAATTACGCAAAACAACAATTAGATGTTGAAAAGAAAATTCAATCTGCAACTTTTGTGATTGGAGATCCGTTACCAACAATTCAATTAAATATTGCCAAAGAAACTCCTAAAAACTTTCATATTGTCGCTGGTGCGTTTGAATTTCCTGAAAATGCTGAAAAGAAATTACGCCAATTAAAAGCCAAAGGTTTTAAAGCTGAAATTATCGGGAAAAACAAATGGGGCTTAACTCAAGTAACTTATTCTAGTTTCGAAACTAGAACAGAAGCGTATAAAAATTTAAAAAATATTAGATATAATCATTCTGAAGACGCTTGGTTGTTGATAAAGAAATTACATTAAAACACTTTCTTTAATACGAATATTGCAATAACATTAATTTGTTATTACTTATCTTTGCGGAAAACTTAAAATTATATTTCTGATGAGTTCAAAAACTCCAAAAGAATCATTAACTGTTTTAACAGATATGGTTTTACCTGGCGAAACAAATCCTTTAAATAATTTATTTGGTGGAGAAATTCTTGCAAGAATGGATAGAGCTTGTAGCATTGCTGCTCGTCGTCATTCTAGAAGAATTGTTGTAACTGCATCGGTAAATCATGTTGCATTTACAAAAGCTGTTCCTGTTGGAAGTGTTGTAACTGTAGAAGCGAAAGTTTCTCGTGCTTTTAAATCTTCTATGGAAGTGTATGTAGATGTTTGGATTGAAGATAGAGAATCTGGAGAAAAAGCAAGAGTAAATGAAGGAATTTACACTTTTGTTGCTGTTGATGAAACTGGAAGTCCAGTTCCTGTTCCGCAAATTAGCCCAGAAACTGAGTTAGAAAGAACTCGTTTTGATGGCGCTTTAAGAAGAAAACAATTAAGCTTAATATTGTCTGGTAAAATGAAGCCACAAGAAGCAACAGAACTAAAAGCTTTGTTTAATTAAACTATATTTTTAGTAACCAACTTGATGGATTTTGCCGCTGCGTTTCTTTATGCAGCACAAATATTAACGTTGTTTTTCCTGTAACTTTATTGGTAAATATTTTTCCTAAAACTTGACCAGTTATAACTGTATCACCTTTATTTACCGTTAACGATTCTAAGTTATTATACGTTGTAATATAATTTCCGTGTTGAATTAAAATAGCTTTTCTTCCACCAGTTAAAACTTGTATTGCCAATACTTTTCCGTTAAATACACTTTGAGCCGTAGCTCCTTTATCTGTAGCTATATGCAAACCAGAACTTGTAATTGTGATTCCGCGTAACGTTGGATGTGATTGTTTGCCAAATCTACGAACAACCAATCCGTTTTTTACAGGCCAAGGTAATTTTCCTTTGTTTTGTTCAAACTTTAAGGCTAATGCTTTTGCTTCTGGAGTTAACGCAAATCCCGTTGCTTTTTTATTTCCTTTTTTTGCATTCGATTTTGCAATTGCGTCTTTAATAATTTTATCTATTTGAACAGCGATTTTACGTTCTTCTTTTTGCTTCGCATTTATTTCTCTGATGTACTTTCTTTCTTTTCTTTTGATTTGAGAAACAAGTTTTTGTTTAATTTTTTTATCAATTTCAATTTTTTGTTTCTCAGTAGTTTCAACTTTTATTAAAGTGTCTTTTGCCTGCTTTTTAAACAAAAGTGAGTCGTTTAATTTTTTTACAACATCTGTTTGTACCACAATCTTCTCTCCTTGTTTTTTTCTAAATGTTGTATACTGTTTCATGTACTGCAAGCGTTTGTATGCTTGCCTAAAACTTTGAGAAGACATTAAAAATAACAACTGGCTTTGTTTAGATTTGCTCTTATAAGATTTAAAAATCATATCTGCATAATCTTTCTTTAAAGAAGCAAGTTTCTTCGTTAATTTTCCAATTTCTTTTTCGTTGCGTTTTATTTCTGAAGTTAAAAGTGTTACTTCTTCATTAATAGATTTGATATAATCTGCACGGGTTACAATCTTTGTATTAAGATCATCTAAAGCTTCTAAAGCATTTTTTTCTTTCTTTTGCTCAGTAAATAACAACCTGTTTACCTTACTAATTTCTTGTTTTAATCGTTTACTCTTTTCTTCTAATTGTTTTCTTGTTTGAGCCTGAGAAACACCAATATTAAAAAATAATGATACTATAAAAACACAGAAAAAAAGTTTAAAAATTCTCATTAAAAAACAACTTGTTTATATCCGTTAGGCACGTTAAATGGTGTAGAAAATACTTTATTAAAAATAACTGATCTATATTCTATATCTATATTGGTAAAGCTGTCATTTCCTTTTGCTCTAATTTCAATATTCTTCGGAAACGTTTCTCCATCAATTGTTGTATATTTTTTATAGGCAACTTTTAACGTTTGATTTTTTATTGTACTATTTAATTCTTGTTTATCCAATTTAAAATGAATTGGATTAATCCAAAATAAAATATCAAATAATATTTTTTGCTCAACTGGCAATAATAAATGAGCATCGTTATCTACAACTGCTTTATACTTTTGTGCTTTTAAATCAAAAATTGCTTGACCTAATAATAAGTTTTGCAATTGTGTAAAGTTAACATCGGTTCCTAACATGTTTTTTAACAACTCAAAACTGCCTTTAAAATAGGTTTTATTTAATTTCTCATAATAGCTTACTGAATTTGGAGTTATTTTAGCTCTTGCCACAATTACACCAATATAAGTAGCATTTAACCAAATAACTTTGTCTTTGTCTATTCGTAGTTTTACACTTAATCTTTGTTTGTTATTGTTGTCTTGATAAGCAACTTTAAGTCTAGCCTCAACTGTATTCTTATCAAACCAATTTTGAAGATGTTTTTTAGAAATTTTTTTTACTGAAATTGATTTTATAGCAACAGAGTTTCCAATAGTTGTTTTACTAGATTTACATGAAGTAACTACCAATATAAGAATTAATACAGCTTTAAAAAATTTCATTATATTCCTTATTTTTTACGTAATGCTAACGCTTTATTTTTGTTTCTTATTGCTTCTTTTTCGTTTCCTAGTTTACCATAACTTATAGCAAGTTCTTCGTAAAACTGGACTTCTAAATTTTTATCATCAATTACAAAATCAATACCATTTGTTAATTGTTCTATTGCTTTTTTGTGATTATTGTTTTGATTTAACGCTTTAGCATTCATTAAATATACAAATCCCTGCGCCGGGAACAATTCTAATCCTTTATTGCTAAAAGCCAATAATAGGTCTTTGTTATTTGTCGACAAAGTTAATATTTTACGCAGCGTATCAAAACTTTTATCTGCATCAAATTTGATAATTAAATCTTGTACGTTTTCTGTTTTTATAGTTATCTTTTTAACAACTCTTTTTAAAAATTGAGTTTTAAATTTAACCAAGTTTGGTGTTAATTGATTTGCCTCTTCTAAATCAATTAAAAGTGTTTTTGCCTTTTCTAATTGATTGTTTTGAAAATACAAATACACCAATTTTTCCCGTTCCTTCAAATGTGTTTTTACTAATTTTTCTTGAATTACAATTGCACTCTTAATATTACTTGAAGCCAAATAAATTTTCCCTAAATGTTCTAAAATCCAATAATTATCAGACTCAATAATTAATGCTTGCTTTGCATATTGTTCTGCTTCTAAAAATTGTTTCATCATTAAATAATTCTTAGAAAGCTCAAACAATACAGAAACATCATTTGGTTTTAACTCGTTACATTTTTCTAAATTTTGAATGGCAATTCGATAATTATAAATAGATTTTTGTGCCAATGCTTTAAAGAAATGATCTTGGAATTTTAAAAAATTATCTTCTTCTAAATTTGATGAAATCGGAATACTATCTTGTGAAAATCCTATAATTGGATTCCATAAGAAAAGAAGTAATAAAATAGAAGTAACCCTTAGTTTCATTAGATATATAACTAATAACATTGCAAGATAGTATTTATAATAATTCTTAAAAGAGAAATTGACTAAAACCTCCTATAGTTTGATTTGTTTTTATGTTCTTTGTGAAAACTTTTTATAGTGAATTACATATCCGTAGAAAACATCTCTAAATCTTATGGAGAAAGAATCCTTTTTGAGGAACTTTCTTTTGGGATAAACAAAGATCAAAAAATTGCTTTTGTTGCTAAAAATGGAAGTGGAAAAACATCCATTTTAAATATAATGGCTGGCTTAGATGTGCCAGATACAGGACAAGTAATTAGCAGAAAAGGAATTCAGATTTCATACTTAGCACAAAACGAAACTTTAAATCCTGAACTAACCATTAAGGAAATTGTTTTTTCTTCTGAAAACAAAACGTTACAGGTTATTGAACAATACAATAAAGCATTAGAAAATCCAGAAAACGCCGAAGCATATCAACATGCTTTCGAATTGATGGAGCAACAAAATGCTTGGGATTTTGAGACACAATACAAACAAATTTTAACCAAATTAAAATTTGATAATTTAGATCAAAAAGTTTCTGATCTTTCTGGGGGACAAAAAAAACGGCTGTCATTAGCTACTATTTTAATTAATAAACCCGATTTGTTAATTCTAGATGAACCAACAAATCATTTAGATTTAGAAATGATTGAGTGGCTAGAAAGCTATTTTGCAAAAGAAAAAATAACGCTTTTTATGGTTACACATGATCGTTATTTTTTAGAACGTGTTTGTAACGAAATTGTAGAATTAGATCACGGAAAATTATACAGGTATAAAGGAAATTACTCATACTATTTAGAGAAAAAAGAAGAACGAATTGCGTTAGAACAAACTACCGTAGAAAAAGCAAAAAACCTCTACAACAAAGAACTAGATTGGATGCGTCGTCAGCCAAAAGCAAGAACTACAAAATCTAAATCTAGAATCGATGATTTTTTCCAAATCAAAGAAAAAGCGCATAAAAGAAGGCAAGATCATAAAGTTCAGTTAGAAATTAATATGGCGCGTTTAGGAAGTAAAATTTTAGAGCTTCATAAGGTTAAAAAATCGTTTGATGATACGTTAATTTTAGATGGATTCGAATACGTTTTTAAACGTGGAGAACGCATCGGAATTATTGGAAAAAACGGAACAGGAAAATCATCTTTTTTAAATGTAATTACTCAAAAAATTCCTGTCGATGGCGGTAAAGTTATATTGGGCGAAACGGTAAAATTCGGTTATTATACACAAAGCGGAATCGTCATAAAAGAAGGACAGAAAGTAATTGAAGTTATCAAAGAGTTTGGTGAATTTATCCCGTTAACTAAAGGAAGAAAAATTACTGCTGGTCAATTATTAGAACGCTTTTTATTTGATAGAAAAAAGCAACACGATTTTGTAGAAAAATTAAGTGGTGGCGAACAAAAACGTTTGTATTTGTGTGCGGTTTTAATTCAGAATCCAAACTTTTTAATTTTAGATGAACCCACAAACGATTTAGATGTTGTTACGCTAAATGTATTAGAAGATTTCTTGTTAGATTTTCCTGGAAATTTATTAGTCGTTTCTCACGACAGATATTTTATGGACAAAATAATGGATTCTCTTTTTGTGTTTAGAGGGAACGGAGTTGTAGAAAGTTTTCCTGGAAATTATTCAGATTTTAGAGCGTATGAAGATTCAAGCCCAAAAGAAGAAAAATCAAGTGTAGCTTCTCCTAAAAAAGTAGTTACAAAAACAGC
>JBLHOD010000059.1:0-7078 GCA_047622545.1 Polaribacter sp.
TCTAATAATGCAAAAATCTCATCACCAGAACCCGCTTTTTCATTGGCTAAAAATGTTGCAAAATCACTATGAACTTTTGCTGCATTTTTTGGAAAATATTTTAATCTTTGCTCGTAAATCTTTTTTGACAAAGCAATAAATTCATCCTTATTACCACCAGATTTTAATTGATCTTTAGCTAACCTGTCACCTAACTTATATATATTAACTGATAGGTCTGGGCAATCATTCATTAATTTTTTTAACCTAGGCAATGCAGCATCATATTTTTTTGTCTGAACCTCTCCTTTAAATAAATTGTAAACAATAGCACAATCATTAGAATTTTGTGCTAAAACGCTAGTGTTTAATAGCAATGTAATTGCTGCAAGTAAGAACGTAATTTTTTTCATCATCTATCTGTTTTTAATTAGTCAATTCGTTTTTGGCTAAACCAAATATCGTTTAACGACAAGCTTAGTTTAAAGTTAAAATAATTTTCTTGTATTAAGTTGTTTATTGTTGATCCTTTTTGCCCATACTCAACTGCTAAATTTAGGTTTGATAAACCTTTTAATGGTAAACCTAAACCAAAAGACATGCCAAAATCTTTAATTTCTGTAAAATTTCCAGCAGTACTTGTTCCGTTTACTAATAACCCTGTGTTTTCAAATCGCATTCCTGCTCTATAAGTTATTCTTTTCCAATAACTTGAAATTGAATTGATTTTTGGTAAATAAAAACCTCCAATAGAAACTCTGCTTGAGTTATTATATTTATATGATGAATTCGTTAAGATAGAGCCTTGTAAATTTAAAGCGCCTTGAAATTCATATTCTACTCCTGCAAACCATTTATTATCTTTTCCAAATCCAGCACCAAGTCCTGTTTTCATTGGATTTATTATTTTACCATTTATTGACACGCTATACAAAGTGTCTTTAGGTATTTCTATTGTTGAAGAAGCAATTTTTAATGAATATAAGTTTTCTGTACCAGAAGTTTTTAAACTATTTTCTAATTTAAAAGATGCTCCAAAATTAAACATTAAACTATTGTTTAATTCTTTTTTATAATGCATTCCTAATTTAATCCCTGTACCTCTAATAGTTGTTTCTTCATTATTTTTAGTACCTAATTGTGCATTTAATCTTTGCGATAAAATATTGTTTTCAGTTTTTCCAAAAATATATTCAGCTTCTAATCCAACAGATAAGTTTTTTGATATAGAAATTCCGTACGCCCCGTAAATTTTAGTTGTTCCACCAGAACCATAAAATCTTGTAGCTTCAAAAGGATCACCATTTACATCATTAACAACATTCAATAATGAATACCCAACAGATGTATTTGGCTTTAAACCAAAAGAAACACCTGCTTTTTTCCCAACAGGAAAACCAATATTAATATAAGACAACGTAGATGATGTTGATTTTTGTGAACCAGAAAAATCTTTTATTGTTAAATCATTTACATTTACTCCAATAGAATACGAAGCGTATCTTAAATTTGCATTTGATGCAGGATTTAAGAAGTTTAAATGATACGTATTATTAAAAGCAATTCCAATACCACCCATACTAGCTTGCTCTACCGTTTGAGAGCTATATTGCTGACCAATACCAAAAAAAGAATACGGAGAAGAATTAGTTCTCTGAGCTGTTGCTTTTATTGAAATAAATAGTAAAAATATATAGAAAATTTTCTTTAACATTCCTTGTTGTTGTATATCAAAATTGTGTTTAAACCCTCCAAAACAAAATTTGGATTCGCAAATATGCTACTTTTTAATTGTTTAGCCAAGAAATATGTATCTCCACCTGTTAAAACTACTGTTAAAAATGGATTTTCGCATTCATATTGCTCAATTACGCCATTAATTTCTTTTAAAACTCCATTATACACTCCTGAATGAATATTTTCATCCGTAGTTTTTCCTGTAAAGTTTTCGGGGATTTTTTTCTCTAACATAGGCAATTTAGAGGTATAGTTATTTAATGCTTTATATCTCATTTCAATTCCTAATGAAATTGCTCCACCTAAGTATTCTTTTGAAGCATTTACAAAATCAAATGTAATACAAGTTCCAGCATCTATAATTAACACATTTTTTTTATGAAATTTCTCAACAGCATTTGCAACCAATGCAATTCTATCTACACCTAAGGTTTGTGGCGTTTTGTATAAATTCTTAAAAGGAACTTTTGTTGATGAATCTAATACTAGAAAAGAAAAAAATTTATTTACCTGATCAAGTTCATTTTTAGAAATATTCTTTACTGAAGAAATGATTCCTTTATCAATAGGATATTTTTTGATAAATAAATCTACTTTCTCTATTAATACATTAGAATCAAAAACGAATACCTCTATCAAGGTATCATTCTCAAAAACAGCAGCTTTTATTCTTGTATTACCAACATCAATAATTAAATTCATCCTTCTAAGTTAAATAAGCTTCAAAAATACAACAGATTTTTTACAATTTTATTTGGTAGATTAAAAAAAGAGGTAGTATATTTGCACCCGCATAAAGGTAATGGTGCCTTAGCTCAGTTGGTAGAGCAATAGACTGAAAATCTATGTGTCCCTGGTTCGATTCCTGGAGGCACCACCACTTATAAGACCACTCTTTTTTTAGAGTGGTCTTTTTGTTTTTAATAAAGGCCCTAAAGCAGTTTTATAATTTCTTTTAAAATTGGGTTTCTATTATTGGTATTCCAAACTACAGACAAAGTCGTTTTCTGTTTGGTTTTTTTCAATTCTATAAATTTTATTTTGTGATTATTTTGAATTGCCAACGATTTTGGAACGATAGAAATTCCGAAGTTATTTTCAACCAATTTATAGATTGAACCCGCATGAATTGTACTGTGCGAAACTATTGGAGAAAATCCACTATCATCAAATAACTGCATTACTTTCTCGTAATAAGAGGAACTGTATTTAGGGTCGAAAAGTATAAATGATTCTTCTTTAAACTGTGTTAAACTTTTAAAATTATCTGCATTTATCTGGTGATTTTCTGGCAACACCAAACAAAATGATTCTTTTAAAATGGACTTTAGCATTAAACCTCTTGGCACTCGATCAAGCCTTACAAACCCTACATCTAAATCATACGAAAGCAATCCATCTATTTGCTTTTGATTGTCCATTTCTTTTAAACTAAACACAATATTTGGATAATCATTTTTAAAATTCACTAATAAATTCGGAATAATTTCTTGCATTGCAGAACCTACATATCCAAATTTTAGGTCTCCATTTTTACCTTCATTCAACAATTTGGCATGATTCAATGTATGTTCAATATTTTTTAAATTAATTGCCAATTCCCTTTTAAGATACTCGCCTGCATTTGTTAAAATTACTTTTCTATTGTGTCGCTCAAACAAAACAATGCCTAAACCTATCTCCATTTGTTTTATTTGCTTGCTCAAACCTGGTTGTGAAATGAACAGTCTTTCTGCTGCTTTTCTAAAATGCAAATCTTCTGCAACAGCCAAAAAATATTTTAAATGTCTAATCTCTATTTGATAACTCATAGTTATTATTTACTGATTAAAATAATCTTATTTGGTATCAAAAATAAGAATAACTTTGTTAAAAACTAATTCTAAGATGATGATATTTAAATACGGTATAGATAACTTAACTGTTGACAAAGTAATTGCCATTGCAAATGGCAATTTAAAAGCAGAAATCAATGACGAAACAATAAAAAAAGTCATTGAATGTAGAAGAAAAGTTGAAACCATGGCAAATGGCGATAAAGTTGTTTACGGAATCAATACTGGTTTTGGCCCCTTGTGCGATGTACAAATTACACCACAAGAAACTAGCAAATTACAAGAAAATTTATTGATTACACATGCAGTCGGTGTTGGAAACCCTATTGATAAAGAGCTTTCTAAAATCATGATGATTTGTAAAGTACATGCTTTATGTCAAGGTTTTTCTGGTGTTCGCTTAAAATTGATTGAACGCATTATTTATTTTATAGAAAACGATTTGCTTCCTGTTGTTCCAGAACAAGGTTCAGTTGGCGCTTCTGGAGATTTAGCGCCATTAGCTCATTTATTCCTGCCATTGCTAGGTGAAGGTGAGTTTTGGATGAATGGTGAAGTTATACCTGCTAAATCTGTTTTAGAAACCCATAATTTAAAACCAATAATTCTACAAGCAAAAGAAGGTTTAGGATTGATAAATGGCACACAATTTATTTTAGCGCATGCAATAACCGGACTAAAAAAAATGAATTACTTACTTGATTTGGCGGATGTTTGTGGAGCAATGAGCATTGAAGGCTATCAAGGAAGTGCTTCTCCTTTTAAATCAAAATTACATGAAATTCGTCCCTTTAAAGGAAACATAAAAGTTGCAGAACGCATGAGAATGTTATTTAATAATTCTCAAAATATCAATTCTCATGAAAGTTGCGAGCGCGTCCAAGATCCGTATTCTATGCGTTGTATTCCGCAAGTTCACGGAGCATCAAGAAATGCTTATTATCATTTAAACGAATTGGCAGAAATTGAAATGAATTCTGTTACCGATAATCCAATTGTACTAAGTGAAACAGAAGCAATTTCTGGAGGAAACTTTCACGGTCAACCGTTAGCAATGGCTTTAGATTATGGTTCTATTGCTGCCTCTGAATTAGGAAATATCGCTGACAGACGGTGTTATTTATTACTAGAAGGAAAATACGGATTACCAAGATTATTAACTGCTGCAGGCGGATTAAATTCAGGGTTTATGATTCCGCAATACACAACTGCTGCGCTGGTTACAGAAAACAAATCATTGTGCTTCCCTCCTTCTGCAGATAGTATTCCTACTTCGTTAGGACAAGAAGATCATGTGTCTATGGGAAGTATTTCTGGACGGCAGTTCAATCAGATTTTAGGAAATATTGAAAAAATATTAGCCATAGAATTGATGTATGCTGCACAAGCAATGGAGTTTAGAAGACCAAATACGTTCTCTAACATTATTGAAGAAAACTTTACAATCATTAGAGAAAAAGTAGCAAAATTAGAAGATGACAGAATTCTAAAAGACGATATTAATAACTTAATTCAGTTAGTGAAAAATCAATCTTTCATTGTAAAATAAGATTAAAATGACCGTTCAAGAACAGATATTACAAGGTATTCCAAGGGAGATTCCAGCAAAAAAAGACTATCCTAAAAATGCCAATAGAGCTCCGAAAAGAAAAGACATTTTATCGGTAGAAGAAAAACAGTTAGCGATTAGAAATGCTTTACGATATTTCCCGAAAGATTGGCATCAAGAATTGGCTACTGAATTTGCCAATGAGTTAAAAGAATATGGCAGAATCTACATGTATAGATTCAAACCAGAATATGCTATTTACGCAAGACCTTTCTCAGAATATCCAGCAAAATCTTCGCAAGCAGCAGCCATTATGTTAATGGTTCAAAACAATTTAGATCCAGCTGTCGCACAACATCCAGAGGAATTAATTACCTATGGCGGAAATGGAGCTGTCTTTCAAAATTGGGCTCAATATTTAGTAGTAATGCACTATTTAGCGACCATGACAGATGAACAAACTTTACACATCTATTCTGGTCATCCGATGGGATTATTCCCTTCTTCTAAAAATGCGCCAAGAGTTGTTGTAACAAATGGAATTATGATTCCGAATTACTCGAAACCTGACGATTGGGAAAAATTTAATGCCTTAGGAGTTACACAGTACGGACAAATGACTGCAGGTTCTTTCATGTATATTGGACCGCAAGGAATTGTTCACGGAACAACCATTACATTAATGAATGCGTTCAGAAAAATATTACCAAAAGGAGAAAATTCGAATGGAAAAATATTTTTAACTGCTGGTTTAGGTGGTATGAGTGGAGCACAACCAAAAGCTGGAAATATCGCTGGATGTATTACAATTGCTGCAGAAGTAAATTCGAAAGCAGCAACAAAAAGACACGAACAAGGCTGGGTTGATGTATTGATTGACAATATGAATGAGTTAATTAGTAGAGTTAAACAAGCACAAAAAAATAACGAAGTTGTTTCGATAGCATACATCGGAAATGTTGTGGAAATCTGGGAACGTTTTGATGAAGAAAATATTTTTATTCATGTTGGTTCAGACCAAACTTCGCTACATATTCCTTGGACTGGCGGTTATTACCCGATTGATATTTCTTACGAAGAATCTAACAGATTAATTAGAGAAGAGCCAACAGTATTTAAAGAAAAAGTTCAAGAAACATTAAGAAGACACGCAACTGCAATTAACAAGCACGCAGCAAAAGGAACCTATTTCTTTGATTATGGAAATGCTTTTTTATTAGAATCTTCTAGAGCTGGAGCAGATGTAATGGCAGAAAACGGCATCGATTTTAAATACCCATCTTATGTGCAAGATATTTTAGGGCCGATGTGTTTTGATTATGGTTTTGGTCCTTTCCGTTGGGTTTGTGCTTCTGGAAAATCAGAAGATTTAGATGCAACAGATGAAATTGCTGCAACAGTTTTACAAGAAATCATGGAAAACTCTCCTGAAGAAATTCAGTTACAAATGCAAGATAATATTACGTGGATTAAGGATGCTAAAAAGAATAAAATGGTGGTTGGTTCTCAAGCTCGTATTTTATATGCAGATGCAGAAGGGCGTTCTAAAATTGCAGAAGCTTTTAACAATGCAATTGCAAAAGGGAAAATTGGACCCGTTGTATTAGGAAGAGATCATCATGATGTAAGCGGAACAGATTCGCCATATAGAGAAACTTCTAACATTTATGATGGGAGTAAATTTACAGCTGATATGGCAATTCATAATGTAATTGGCGATAGTTTTAGAGGCGCAACTTGGGTTTCAATTCATAATGGTGGTGGTGTTGGCTGGGGAGAAGTGATGAATGGTGGATTCGGAATGTTATTAGACGGTACTAAAGAAGCGGAAGCTCGATTAAAAAGCATGTTATTTTACGATGTAAATAACGGAATTGCAAGAAGAAGCTGGGCTAGAAATGACGAAGCTATTTTTGCCATCAAAAGAGAAATGGAAAGATCTCCTAATTTAAAAGTAACTTTACCAAATCTAGTGAAT
>JBLHOD010000060.1:0-6933 GCA_047622545.1 Polaribacter sp.
GCATAACATATCCCTAAACGAATTCCGGCCATACCATAGGCTTTTGACAAGGTTTGTGTGATAATTAAATTCGGAAATTCCTCTAATCTATTCAACCAGCTTTCTTGTTTAGAAAAATCAATATAAGCTTCATCTAGTACTACAATTCCTTTAAATTGTTTCAGTAATTTTTCTACTTGAACTTTTGAAAAACTATTTCCAGTTGGATTGTTTGGAGAACACAAAAACAAGACTTTACTATTTTGGTTAGCAGCCAATAATATCGTTTGTGTTTTTGGTTGAAAACCTGTTGTTAATTGAATCTCTTTTATCTCAATTGCATTGATATTTGCCAATACTTTATACATTCCGTATGTTGGTGGTAAAATGATGATATTGTCCTTATTTGGCTCACAAAAAGCTCTAAATACTAAATCCAATACTTCATCGCTTCCATTTCCTAACAGGATATTCTTTGTGTCAATCTTTTTAATTTGTGACACTAAATATTTTACAGAATTTTGCTGCGGATCTGGATACCGATTCACGCCATTTTCAAACGGATTTTCGTTGGCATCTAGAAAAATCATATCAGAAGTGCTTTCTGTAAATTCATCTCTTGCTGATGAATATGGCTGAATATTCTTGATGTTATCTCTAACTAAATCTAATACATTCATTGCTCTAAACTTTTTAAACGAATTGAAACTGCATTTTTGTGCGCTTGCAAACCTTCTGCTTCTGCCATAACTTCAATAGATTTTCCAATATTCTGCAAACCATCTTTTGAAATTTTCTGATACGTAATACTTTTATGAAAACTATCTAAATTCACTCCTGAATATGCTTTAGAAAACCCGTTTGTTGGTAAGGTATGATTCGTTCCTGAAGCATAATCCCCTGCACTCTCTGGCGTGTAATTTCCAATAAAAACAGAACCAGCATTTTCTATATTATCAATAAAAAAATCATTGTTTCTTGTCGCAATAATTAAATGTTCTGGAGCATATTCATTAATAAGGTTTAGAGCTAAATTTTCATCTTCAATTAAAATTGCTTTTGAATTCTCTAAAGCTTTTTCTGCAATTTCTTTTCTTGGCAGCTCTGAGAGTTGTTTTATTATTTCTTCCTGAACAGAATTAATAAAATTATTTGAATCAGAAACTAAAATCACTTGACTATCAATTCCGTGTTCTGCTTGGCTTAACAAATCAGAAGCAACAAAAGATGCATTTGCAGAATCATCAGCAACCACCAATAACTCACTCGGTCCAGCAGGCATATCAATGGCAACTCCATATTTTGTAGCAATTTGTTTTGCAACCGTTACAAACTGATTTCCTGGACCAAATATTTTAGAAACTTTAGGAATAGTTGCTGTTCCAAATGTCATTCCTGCAATTGCTTGAATTCCTCCTACTTTTAAGATTTTTGTTACGCCACAAAGATTAGCTGCATATAAAATTGCAGGGTGAATGTTGCCTTCTTTGTTTGGTGGAGAACACAATACAATTTCTTTACAACCAGCAATCTGTGCAGGAATTGCTAACATTAAAACCGTTGAAAATAATGGTGCTGTTCCGCCAGGAATGTACAATCCAACTTTTGAAATTGGCTTTTTCTCTTGCCAACATTCTACTCCGATTGTCGTTTCTACAAAGACCTTTTCTGTTTGTTGAGCTGTGTGAAAGATTGTAATATTCTTTTTAGCGAGTTGAATTGCTTCTTTTAATTCTGTTGAAACTGCAGCAATTGCTACTTCAATTTCTTCTCTAGAAACAGTCGTGCTTTCTAAAATAACATTGTCGAATTTTTCTGTGTATGTTTTTATAGCTTTATCTCCGTTGTTGGAAACATCATTAAAAACAATGCTTACAATACTTTCAATATCATCTACAGATTTTGTTGGTCTTTCTAAGATTGTATTCCAATCTTGTTTTGGTGGATTGTTTATTATTTTCATTTTATGCTGAATTTATTTCAGTATCTTATTATTTATCTTTCTTATTATTCTTAGTGTCATTTCGAAATGAGCTTTTTGCAATTGAGAAATCTATTTGATGAGATTCCCGTTTTCACGGGAATGACAATTATGTTATAACACCATTTTTTCAATTGGACACACTAAGATTCCTTCTGCTCCTTTTTCTTTCAATAAGTCAATAATTTCCCAAAACTGGTTTTTATCAATTACTGTATGCAAAGAGCTCCAGCCGTCTTTTGCTAATGGCAATACAGTCGGACTTTTAATACCAGGCAATACAGCTATGATTTCTGATAGTTTTTCATTTGGAGCGTTTAATAAGATATATTTAGAATTCCGTCCTTTTAAAACGGACTGAATTCTAAACTGTAGTTTGTCTAATATCTGTTGTTTCTCTTTTGTAATCATTGGTGAGACAGCTAACACAGCTTCAGAAGTTAATAATACTTCTACTTCTTTTAAGTTATTCTTAAAAAGAGTTGAACCACTTGATACAATATCACAAATTCCATCTGCTAACCCAATATTTGGAGCAATTTCCACGGAACCGTTAATGATGTGTAATTGCGCTTCAATATTATATGCTTTTAAATATTTTTTCACGGTTTCTGGATATGAAGTCGCAATTCTTTTTCCGTCTAAATCTTTTAACGAATTGGCATCAGATTCTTTTGGAACTGCAATAGAAACTTTGCATTTAGAAAATCCTAAGCGTTCTACAAAAGCTAAATCGTTTCCTTTTTCAATCAAAATATTTTCACCAATAATGGCAATATCTATCACTCCGTCTCTTAAATACTGAGGAATATCTCCGTTGCGTAAATAGAAAATTTCTAGCGGAAAGTTACTTGCGTTTGCTTTTAATTGATCTTTTCCGTTGTCGATTGAAATTCCACAATCTTTTAAAATTTGTAAGGAATCTTCATTTAATCTTCCTAATTTTTGAATGGCTATTCTTAATGTATTCATTTTTGTTTGAAAAATGTCTGAATACACCCAAAGGAAAATTCTGTGTAAGAAAAAACCCGTTCGATGTACTCAAACGGGTTTGTAAATATATGTTGATTTTATTCAATACAATTTCACTTCGCTTGAGCCGAATTATGAAAATGATGATGATGTTTTTGAATAAAATTCATGTCTTTTTTTTTGTTGCTACAAATATCTGAAA
The DNA here is from genome assembly GCA_047622545.1 of Polaribacter sp. Taxonomy (GTDB): domain Bacteria; phylum Bacteroidota; class Bacteroidia; order Flavobacteriales; family Flavobacteriaceae; genus Polaribacter. Next base: position 3,135 of record JBLHOD010000060.1, read on the forward strand.
ATTCTTTTTAATAAACCTAATGATATTTGTGAAAATTTTAATAAAGTGTAAAATTACATAAATATCATACAAAAGTTAAGAGTCAATATTAATTTAAATAATCACTAAACAGAACCACAACTTATGATTCTCGTGGAATTTCTGGTAATTTATTTTTAAAACTGGGTGCATTTTCCCTGTAAGAGATTATTTTATTTTTAGAAACCATGACTAATAAATCTTTACTCAAAGTAAATAAAGTTCCGACTCTAAAAGTTTCCACCAGCAATGTTTCCATTTCAGAAATGGCTTCATTTAAAGAAAATTGCTTGTATTCATTATTAGTCGCGTACCGATATTTAAATTCAATGGTGTTTTTACCATCAATCACAACCAAACGCATATAAATATTTAACAAGCCTTCACTTTTTCTAATAGGTTTGCTTAATGTTAATTTTACAAACTCATCATTTACAATGCTTTGTTGAAATGTTTTGAAAAAATCTTTAAATTCACTCATGTTGCAAAGATATAAAGGATTAATTATAAAAAAAGCTCAAGTGAAAACTTGAGCTTTTATATTTTATTTTAATGAGATTTCTGCCTTACTGAAATAAGTTCAGCATAAATTACGCTTTAAAAACAATTTTACGCATACGTAAACTCCCTGGAGTTACTTCTAAGTATTCATCTACTTTGATATATTCCATATTTTCTTCTAAAGAGAAATCTACTTTAGGTGCAATTTTCATAGCTTCATCTGTACCAGATTTACGCATGTTCGTTAATTGCTTTCCTTTAACTAAGTTTACAGCCATATCATCAGACTTGCTATTTTCTCCGATTACTTGGCCAACATAGATCTCTTGGTTTATATCAATAAAGAAACGCCCTCTATCTTGTAAACGGTTTAATGCATAAGCAGTTGCTTTACCAGCTGCAGAAGAAACAATAGCTCCTTTAATTTCTTCAGTAAAATCTCCTTTATAAGGTCCATATTCACTAAATCTATGGTTGATAATTGCTGTACCTGCTGTAGCAGTTAAAATTCTATTACGCAATCCTATCAATCCTCTTGAAGGAATTGAAAACTCTAAATGTTGTAAATCTCCTTTAGGTTCCATAATTAGTAAATCTCCTTTACGTAAAGAAACTAAATTCACAGCTTTAGAAGCAGATTCTTCCGGTACATCAATAGACAATGTTTCCATTGGTTCATGTTTCTTACCATCTATCATTTTAATAATTACTTGTGGTCTTCCCACTTGTAATTCATATCCTTCTCTACGCATTGTTTCAATCAATACAGATAAGTGTAAAACTCCACGTCCAAAAACGTTGAATTTATCTTCACTATCCGTTGTTTCAACTTTTAAGGCTAAGTTTTTCTCTAATTCTTTGAATAATCTGTCACGGATATGACGAGAAGTAACAAATTTACCTTCTTTACCGAAGAAAGGCGAATTGTTAATGGTAAACAACATACTCATTGTAGGTTGGTCAATTTCTGTTCTTGGCAATGCTTCTGGGTTTTCTAAATCAGCAATCGTATCACCAATCTCGAATCCGTCAATACCTGTAATAGCACAAATATCTCCACAAGGAACTTTATCTACTTGAACTTTACCCATTCCTTCGAATACGTGTAATTCTTTAATTCTTACTTTTTTAGTAGTACCGTCAGCTTTACATAACATGTAATCTTTACCAGCTTCTAAATCTCCACGAAAAACACGTCCAATAGCAATTCTTCCTGTAAATGAAGAAAAGTCTAATGAAGTAATTTGCATTTGTGGTGTTCCTTCGTTGTACTTAGTTTCTGGAATTGATTCTAATACAGCATCTAATAAAGGTATAATATTATCTGTTTCGTTTTTCCAATCAGTACTCATCCAATTGTTCTTTGCAGAACCATAAATAGTAGCAAAGTCCAATTGTTCTTCCGTTGCTTCCAAAGCGAACATTAAATCAAAAACTTTTTCATGAACTAAATCAGGTGTACAGTTTTCTTTATCTACTTTATTTACAACTACGATAGGTGTTAATCCTAAATCCAACGCTTTACCTAATACAAAACGAGTTTGTGGCATAGGTCCCTCAAATGCATCAACTAATAATAAAACACCATCAGCCATTTTTAATACACGTTCTACTTCTCCACCAAAATCGGCGTGACCAGGTGTATCAATTACATTGATTTTTGTTCCCTTATAATTTATTGATACGTTTTTAGAAAGAATAGTAATTCCTCTTTCACGTTCTAAATCATTGTTATCTAACAATAAATCTTTACGTTCTTTTCGATCATCTAAGATTTTTGCTTGGTCGATAATTTTATCAACTAAGGTTGTTTTTCCGTGATCTACGTGGGCTATAATAGCGATATTTCTAATTGATTGCATACTTCTTATTTTGAAGCTGCAAAAGTAGTGTTTTAAATTGGAATTTAAGAGGTTAAAAGTTGAATACTTTTTTCTCTCTATTTAAGGTCGATATCAATGGAATCTTCTCTAAATGAGCTTGGTAAGATATCTGGGATCAATTTAATTAAAAGTGGTAATAACAATGCTCCGCCAGGAAGCATAAAAACAGCCAAAGCAGGAATGCTTCTACAAATATCTAACAATTGGTTTTTTACTTTCTTTTTTTCTTCAGGAATGAGTTTCTTGTGAGTAGATTTTGTTAATAATGAAAGTAGTTCTTTACTTTCTCGTATTTCATTTGCAAGTCGTTTTTTGTTCTTGTAAATACTTTCTTTTATTTCTTGAATTGTAGTACTCACAATAATTCCCTACGCTTTTTTTCCGTTTTAATTAAATTAAGCTCTCTACTGGTCTGTCCTGCAACGGATGTGTTTTCTTCTGCTCTTCTTATTAAATATGGCATCACTTCTCTAACTGGACCAAAAGGTAGGTATTTAGCAACATTATATCCTGCTTTGGCTAAATTAAAACTGATATGATCGCTCATTCCGTATAACTGACCAAACCACACACGCATATCATTTGGTTGTACATCATATTTTTTTATCAACTCCATTAATAAAAAAGAACTTTCTTCATTATGAGTTCCTGCAAACAAAGCCATATTTGCGTGTTCCATCATATAAATAATTGCTGCATTGTAATTATCATCGGTTGTTTGTTTGTCACTACAAATTGGTGATTCATATCCTTTTTCTTCTGCCCGTTCGCGTTCTTTTTCCATATAAGCGCCACGAACAATTTTCATTCCAATATGATATCCTTTTTGATGCGCTTTTTGATGTAATTCTTTTAAATACGCATATCGATCATGACGATACATTTGCAATGTACTAAAAACGATGGCTTTTTTGGTGTTATAAATCTCCATCAATTCTTCAATTAAATTGTCTACTGCACCTTGCATCCAACTTTCTTCTGCATCAATTAATAACGGAACGTCTTTTTCTTCTGCAGCTTTGCAAACGGCATAATATCGTTTTACAACTCGCAACCATTCAGATTTTTCATCAACAGTTAATGCTGTTTCTTCTGTTATTTTTTGATACAAAGCAAAACGCCCAAACCCAGTTGGTTTAAAAACTACATACGGAATTGACTCTCTTTCTTGTCCAAAATTAATAGTTTTTAATGTTTTTGTAAATGCATTATCAAACTGCTCTTCTGTTTCTTTTCCTTCAACAGAATAATCTAAAATTGAATGTACATTTTTGGTGTACATATTATCTATATTTGGTAAGCAATCTTTTTCTGTTATACCGCCACAAAAGTGATTAAATACGGTAGAACGAATTAAACCTTGTACAGGTAAATGTGCTTTTAAGGCAAAATTTGTA
>JBLHOD010000061.1:0-6897 GCA_047622545.1 Polaribacter sp.
CGGGAATGTAAATTCCTGGTTCAACCGTAAAAACCATATTTGCTTTCATTGGTTTTTTTAAATCGCCATAATCGTGTGTATCTAATCCTATGTGATGCGATGTTCCATGCATAAAATATTTTTTATACGCTGGCCAATTTGGATCTTCATTTTGTACATCTGCTTTGTCTATTAAGCCTAAGCCTAATAATTCTGAAGTCATAATTTTACCAACTTCTTTATGATATTCTGCCCAAATTGTTCCAGGAACAAGCATTTTTGTCGCTTCCTCTTTTACTTTGTTTACAGCATTATAAACCGCTTTTTGTCTATCGGTAAAACGACCATTAACAGGAATTGATCGTGTCATATCACTAGAATAATTTGCGTATTCTGCACCAACATCTAAAAGAATCATATCACCATCTTTACATTGCTGGTTATTTTCTATATAATGCAACACACAAGCATTATAACCAGAACCAATAATTGGTGTATATGAAAAACCTTTAGAACGATTTCGTAAAAATTCGTGCATAAATTCTGCTTCAATCTCATACTCCATAACTCCAGGTTTTACGAATCCTAAAATTCTTTTAAATCCTTTTTCTGTTATGTTACATGCTGCTTGTAATAACTCTAATTCTTGTGGTTCTTTTACGCCTCTAATATGTTGTAAAATCGGGAAGCTTTTTGCCCAATTATGTGCTGGAAATTTATCTTTAACGCTTTTTATAAATCGATCTTCTCTACTTTCTAATTGAACTGATTGACGATAATGTTCGTTGGTGTTAAAGTAAATTGTTTCTGATTCTGTCATTAAATCAAAAAACACTTTGTCAAAATCGCTTAACCAATATACTGTCTCTACACCAGATGTTTTTGTTGCTTGAGGCTTGTTTAATTTTGCTCCTTCCCAAATTGCAATATGATCATTGGTTTCTGTTACAAATAAAATTTCTCTATGTTTTTTATCTAGTGCATTTGGAAATAATAACAATATAGCTTCTTCTTGATCTACACCACTTAAATAAAAAATATCTCTATGCTGATAAAAAGGTATTGTGCTATCTGAACCAGTTGTAAATAGGTCATTTGAGTTGAAAACAGCAATTGAATTCGGTTTCATTTGAGCAGCAAATTTTGCTCTATTTTTTATAAAAAGTTGATTGTCTATTAAATGGTATTTCATATGTAAAAAGTATTTAGGAGAACAAATGTAGTAATTTATACAAAGAAGGTTTGTGTATTAGTTTGAAAATTCTAGTACGATTTTACCATAAATTGCGTACATTATTTTCAATAAGAATTGATTATCAAATGGTTATAAAGAATAAAAAAAGATGAGAATTAAAAAAATAAAATAAAATTATCTATTTTATTATTAATATAATGGTACCTTTGCGGCTAATATTATTTTAATTATTATTACAATGAGTAAAGGTACAGTAAAATTTTTCAATGAATCTAAAGGATTTGGATTCATCACAGAAGAAGACAACAACAATGAACATTTTGTACACATTTCTGGATTAATCGATGAGATTAGAGAAGGTGATGATGTAGAATTTGATTTACAAGAAGGTAGAAAAGGAATGAACGCAGTTAACGTAAAAGTTATCTAAGATATATACTTTTTTTTATTAAAAAACGCCTATCAATTAATTTGATAGGCGTTTTTAGTTATATAAACTTGTGTAAAATTATCTTCTTTTGCTGTTTTCTCTTCTAGAAGAACGATTATCGTTTCTTTTTGAATTGCTATTACTTGGTCTTTTTGAATGATTTCTTGGTGAGTGATTTTTTTTCTTAGGCTTGTTAGAATTTGCCTTCCCAGGTTCAGTAGTATTATTAGGCTCAAAACCTTCAACACCTTCAGTTACTAATTTTTGCCCTAATAATTTTTCTATTTCTCTTACATATTCCATTTCTTCAATACACACTAAGGACAGCGCTTCTCCTTTTGCGCCAGCTCTTCCTGTTCTACCAATTCTATGGATATAATCTTCAGGAACATTTGGTAATTCAAAGTTGATCACATGAGGTAATAATGGAATGTCTAATCCACGAGCAGCAATATCTGTTGCTACTAAAACTCGAATATGATTTGTTTTAAATTCTGCCAAGGCTTTTGTTCTTGCTCCTTGACTTTTATTTCCATGAATTGCAGCAGCAGAAATTTTACTAGCAACTAATTTTTTTGTTAACTTGTTTGCCCCGTGTTTTGTTCTTGTAAAAACTAATACTTGTTTCCAATTTCCATCAGAAATTAATTTAGTGATTAATGCTGTTTTTTGTCCTTTATCTACTCGATACACTTTTTGTTCTACTTTTTCTGCCGTAGAATTTTGTGGTGTAGCTTCTACCAAAATAGGATTATGAAGAATTCCTGCGGCCAATGCTTTTATCTCTTTAGAAAATGTAGCAGAAAACAATAAATTCTGTCTTTTTGCAGGCATTAAGCTCATTATTTTTTTGATGTCACGCAAAAAACCCATGTCCAGCATTCTGTCTGCTTCATCCAACACTAAAATTTCAACTCTTTTTAAAGATAAAGCACCCTGATTTTCCAAATCTAGCAATCTTCCTGGTGTTGCAACCAAAATATCTACTCCTTGCCTAATTGTTGCTATTTGAGATTTTGCTTTTACGCCACCAAAAACAACAGTAGATTTCATGTTTAAATACGCCCCATAATCTTTAACATTCTCATAAACTTGAGCAGCTAATTCTCTTGTTGGTGTTAGTATTAATGCTCTAATTGGTCTGAATTTATCACTTCTTGTAGCATCTAAGATCTGTAACATTGGTAAAGTAAATCCAGCTGTTTTTCCTGTTCCGGTTTGTGCTGATGCCAATACATCCTTTCCTTCTAAAATTAAAGGAATTGCTTTTTCTTGAATTGGAGATGGAGTTGTATAACCTTGCTTTTCAACAGCTTTTAGCAAAGCGTTATTTAATCCTAATGATTGAAATGACATAAATATGTTTTATAAAATGACTATGGAGGGAAATGTCCTTTGAGAATTCCTGCAAATATACGTTGAATTCTAATGGATATGATAACATTTTGTTAAAACTAAAAACTTCATCCTCAGAATTTTTGTAATCTATTTTACATGTACTAACTTTAGCAACCAAACAACTAATCATGAAAAAAATAACTATTTTTTTTGCAGCTTTGCTTATTACATTATCTATTAATGCTCAGCAAACCACATCTGCTGATCAAATCGAAGAATCTTTAAACCAAAAAGATGCTTTAACCAAAAACTCTATTGTAAAAAATATCGAGTTTACAAACATTGGCCCAACAGTTATGAGTGGTCGTGCTGTAGATATTGATGTAAACCCAAACAATACCAACGAATTTTATGTTGGTTATGCTTCGGGTGGAGTGTGGTACACAAACAATAACGGAACTTCTTTTACTCCTGTTATGGATAATTCTCCAACTCAGAACGTTGGTGATATTGCTGTAGATTGGAAAAACGGAACCATTTGGGTTGGAACTGGGGAAAGCAATTCTTCTCGTTCTTCATATCCAGGAATCGGAATTTTAAAATCTTCTGACAAAGGGAAAACGTGGAAAAATGTTGGGTTGACTGATTCGCACCATATTGGTAGAATCATCATCAACAAAAACAATCCAAATGAAGTAATTGTTGGTGTTGTTGGCCACCTATATTCTACAAACAAACAACGTGGAATCTATAAAACTACTGATGGCGGTAAAACATGGAAAAACACTTTGTTTATTGATGATATGACAGGTGTTATAGACATCAGCGTTTCTCCAACAAACCCAAACGTTTTATTTGCTGCTTCTTGGGAGCGAATACGTAAAGCATGGGATTTTGATGGTGACGGAAATGGTTCTGCAATTTATAAAAGTACCGATGCTGGTAATTCTTGGAAAAAAGTAACCGCAAAAGGAAACGGTTTCCCTGTTGGAACAGGCGTTGGAAGAATTGGTTTAGCAGCATTTAATGACAATGTTGTGTATGCTTTTTTAGACAATCAATTTAGAAGACCAGAAACACCAAAAAAACCAGGAAACGGAATTCAAAAAGATGATTTCAAAACAATGTCTGTTTCAGATTTTATGAAATTAGACAACAAACAATTAAATAGCTACTTAAGAAGCAATCGCTTTGACAGAAAAGAAACAGCGACATCTGTAAAAACTGCTGTAAAAAACGGAACTATTAAACCAAGTCATTTGGCTTCGTATTTAGAAGATGCAAATTCAATGTTATTTAACTCTCCTGTAATTGGAGCAGAACTTTATAAATCTACAAATGGAGGGAAATCTTGGAAGAAAACTCACAAAGGATTTTTAGATGGCGTTTATAGTTCTTATGGATATTACTTCGGAATTATGGGCGTAAGTGAACTAGATCAAAACAAGGTTTATATTGGTGGAGTTCCTTTATTAAAATCTGATGACGGAGGAAAAAGTTTCAAAAATATGGGAGCTGCAAATATGCACTCAGATCATCAAGCAATTTGGGTAAATCCAAACAAATTAGGACATGTTATTGATGGAAATGATGGAGGTATCAATATTACTTTTGACGATGGTAAAAACTGGTCAAAAAACAATCCACTTGCGCTTGGTCAATTTTATGCAATTGCTGTAGATAATAAAAAACCATATAATGTGTATGGTGGCTTGCAAGATAACGGTGTTTGGTACGGACCAAGTAATTATCGTTTTTCAAGAGGGTGGGAAGCCTCTGGAGCTTATCCTTACAAAAGAGTTGGTGGCGGTGATGGTATGCAAGTTGAAGTAGATTCTAGAGATAATGAAACCGTATATTCTGGTTCTCAATTTGGAAACTATTTTCGTGTAAACTTAAAAACAGGTAAAAGAATTTATATCCATCCAAAACATGAATTAGGTGATTCTCCATATCGTTATAATTGGCAAACTCCAATTTTATTATCGTCTCACAACCAAGATATTTTATACATGGGCGCAAATAAATTATTGCGCTCTATGGATCAAGGTGAAACTTTCGAAGTAATTTCTGAAGATTTAACAGCTGGTGGTAAAAAAGGAAATGTTCCTTTCGGAACCTTAGCATCAGTTTCTGAAAGTCCATTTCATTTTGGATTGATTTATACAGGTTCTGATGATGGGTTAATTTATGTTACAAAAGATGGCGGGGTTTCTTGGAAAAATATTACTGGAAATTTACCAAAAGGATTATGGGTAAGTAGAGTTATCGCTTCAAAATTTAAAAAAGAAAGAGTATATGCTACCTTAAACGGAATGCGTTCAGACGATTTTACAACGTATGTTTATATGTCTGATAATTTTGGAGAAACTTGGAAAAATATTGGAAGTAACATTCCAACTTCTGCAGTAAATGTGATTAAAGAAGATCCAAAAAATGAAAAAATTTTATATGTTGGTACAGATAACGGGTTGTATGTTACTTTAAATAATGGTGGCTCTTGGCATCCATTTAGTAATGGATTTCCAAATGTTGCGGTTCACGATTTAGTAATTCAAGAAAGAGAAAATGATTTGGTTGTTGGTACTCATGGTAGAAGTATCTTTAAAGCAAACATCTCTAAATTGCAAAGTTTTGATTCTTATAGCTCAAAAGAAACTCATCTATTCAAAATAGATGATGTAAATTCATCATCTCGTTGGGGAAGCTCTTGGAGTCAATTTTCTGAAGTATTTACACCAGAAGTAAGCATTACATTATTCTCTAATTCAACTAAGAAAACAACAGTATCAGTTTATGCAGATGCTGTATTAGTAAACTCTTTTTCTGTAAATGCAGATAATGGATTTAATACCATTTCTTATGATGTTTCTTTTTCTAAAAAAGGGAAAAGAGCTTATGAAAGAGCAAGCAAAGACTCTAAATTAAAAGCAGCTCAAAACGGTGTTTTCTATTTACCAAAAGGAAAATATACTGTTAAGGTTGATGATGAAGAGCAAACGTTGGAAGTAAAATAAACTTTTGTCATTTCGAGACTAAGCGAGAAATCTTATGCTTAATGAGCAGATTTCTCAATCGTTTTATCAAACTCACCTGCCGGCAAGGCAGGTTTCGAAATGACATATTATATTTTTTTAAAAACACCAGAGAACTATGCAAAATCAGTACTTTTATCTTATGAAAAAAGTACTGATTTTTTATTGCTTCCTTTTTAGCTTTCAAGCATTTTCTCAATCTAATTGGCAAAAATTCAAAAAACTATCCTGTTCAGAAAAAACTTGGGTAGTTTTTCATGTTTTTAAAGCAAAAAAAGCATTTGAAATCTCTGAAGAAGCACAGCGAGTTGCAGATTCGGTAGCAAAAACGCCATTATTAGATGGCGATAAAAGTGGTGGACAAGTAGATGCTTTTCGTCATGCGTATTGGATGGCACGTTTGCGTCAAGAAATTGGAGAAAATGCTGCGCTAAGACTCGGAAAAGCTCACGAAAAAAGCAACTATCAACAATACAAAAAAAGTCAATTAGAAGATGGAGAAAACCCAGATGAAGCTTCTTCAAAAATGGATATTTTTAACAATGCTGTTGGAGTAACTTATACCGAGAAAGGCATTCCATATCCAAAAAATGGATTGATTTATAGAATTGTAAATGGTATTTTAGCTGGCGATTATAAAGTGATTAAAAAAAATCAAAAAAGAAATTATTTGACATGTGATGATATACCAATTTCTCAAAAAGAATTGAAAGGAAAATGGGCAAACAACAAGTGTTTAATCAACTCTAATTATAGAACAAACTAAATTCAAATGCAAAAACTTTACTTTCTTTCTGGCACTATGTGTAATCAAGATTTATGGCAATTTGTGTTTCCAAAAATAGAAAATTTTACTCCTGAATATATAGATATAACTTCTGCTACTTCCTTTGAAGAAATCAATGCGGTTATCAATTCAA
>JBLHOD010000062.1:0-6753 GCA_047622545.1 Polaribacter sp.
TTTAAAATATGTAGGTTATTTAGCTAAAACTTCGTTAGCATAAAAATTTAAATAAGCTTCGGTTAAGGTTTCTTCTGTTTGATATTCTAAAACAGGTTTATTGTTTTTTTCAATAAAACTATTTAACTCATCAGAAATACTTTCGCTTCCCTTAATTACAGCGTCAGAATTTTCTATTGCGCTTTTAAGGATATTTGTGTGGTTAGGTGTTTTAATTGTCGCTATTTTATTTGCATCAATTTTATCAAATTTAATTTTATCTGCTAATGAAGGATTTAACGTTCCTTCAAAATCATTATTGTAAATAGAGGTTACTATTTTACTCTCTGTAAATAAAGGTTCTTCTTTATAATATTCTTTTAAATATAAAGGCAATAAGGAAGCCATCCATCCGTGAATATGAATAATATCTGGTGCCCAATTTAATTTTTTTACAGTTTCTATAACTCCTTTTGCGAAAAATATTGCTCTTTCGTCATTGTCTTCAAATAGCTTATCGTCTTCATCGGTAAAAATAGCTTTACGCTTAAAATACTCTTCATTATCAATAAAATAAACCTGCATTCTTTCTTTTGGAATTGAGGCAACTTTAATAATTAACGGCATGTCCATATCGTTAATAATCAAATTCATTCCTGACAATCTAATTACTTCGTGTAATTGATGTCTTCTTTCGTTTATTACACCAAATCTCGGCATAAAGATTCGTGTCTGAACACCATTAGAGTGTGCCTTTTTAGCAGCATTAAATGCTGTTGAAGCCATTTCTGTTTCTGGTAAATAGGGTACTACTTCAGATGACACGTATAATATTCTCTTATCTTTCATTAAGTCTATCCATTTTATAAGAAGTGCAAAAATACACTTTTTTATGCTAATTTCATGTTAAATTGCTAAGTTTGCACACATTTTACAAGGACCGTTTATGCAAATTTTTAAAAAAAAGAACGCTTTAATTCATTGTTTATCTTTACTTAAAGAAAAAAACAAGCAAATTGGTTTTGTTCCAACTATGGGCGCATTGCATAAAGGTCATCGATCTTTGGTAGAAAAATCAATTGAAGATAACGATTTTACTGTTGTTAGTGTTTTTGTAAATCCAACACAATTTAATAATTCTGAAGATTTAAAAAAGTATCCTAAAACTTTAGATGAAGATTTAGAATTACTCAAGAAAGCTGGCTGCGATCTTGTTTTTATTCCTTCGGTAGAAGAAATCTATGCGCAAACTGTTGTTTCTAAATCGTATTCTTTTGATGGAATTGAAAATCAAATGGAAGGGAAATTTAGAAAAGGCCATTTTGATGGTGTAGCAACGATAATACAAACATTCTTTGAAATCATAAATCCAAACAATGCATATTTTGGGGAAAAAGATTTTCAGCAATTACAGGTAGTTAAAAAACTAGTAGAAAAAGAAAACATCGCCGTAAAGGTTATTGGTTGCTCGATTTATAGAGAAAAAGATGGTTTGGCTATGAGCTCTAGAAATATTCGTCTTTCTAAAGAACTAAGAAATGAAGTTCCTTTTATATATAAAACCTTGAAAAAAGCGGCAAGTTTTGCGAAAATAAAATCTGTAAAAGAGATTTATGAATTTGTAAAAATCGAATTTGAGGCTACTTCTTTAGATTTAGAATATTTTACTATTGCAGACGAAAGTACTTTAATAGAAGTATCAGAAATTAATTTTGATAAAAAAAACAGAGCTTTTATCGCTGTAAATGCTAGTTCAATTAGATTGATAGACAATCTTTCTTTATAAAAAATGATTCCTTTTCGTTTTTACCTATTTTAACTTACAAATACATTTAAAAGTTTTATTTTTGGGGCAAATTAAGCAAAAGATAAATATGAGTAACACGTTAAAAAAAACATTAAAGATTCTTTTACCTCTAGCTTTTGGAGGTTTTTTAGTGTGGTATTCTTTATCAAATATTTCAATTTCTACATTAGTTTCTTATTTTAAAAATGCAAATTATTGGTGGATTTTCCTTGGATTATTTTTTGGCCTTCTTAGTCATTTATCTAGAGCGTATCGCTGGAAGTTTATTCTCGAACCAATTGGATACAAACCAAAATTAGGAAATAGCATTTTAGCTGTTTTGGTTGGGTATCTAGTAAACTTAGCGATACCAAGAGCAGGAGAAGTTTCTAGAGCTGCCGTATTAGCAAATTACGAAAACGTTCCGTTTGAAAAAGGTTTCGGAACTATTGTTGCCGAACGAATTGCAGATTTAATTATGATGCTAGTCATCATATTAATTACGCTTTTTGTGCAATTCGATTTTATTTACGATTTGCTTACCAAAAATTTTGATCCAACAAAAATTATACTTTTACTTATTCTTTTAATTGCTGGTTTTTTCATTTTCACATCGTTCGTGAAAAAAGCAAAAAAAGGATCTTTACTAAAAATTAAAACCTTTGTTTCTGGTTTAGTTGAAGGTCTTACAGGCATCTTTAAAATGAAAAATAAATGGGCCTTTATTTTTCACACCGTTTTTATTTGGGCAATGTACGTTGCAATGTTTTGGGCAACAATTCCTGCAATTGAAGGATTGCAAGTGCCAATTGGCGGTGTTTTAATTGGTTTTATTGCTGGAGCATTTAGCATTGCAGCAACAAATGGCGGAATCGGTTTATATCCTGTTGCGGTAACCGGAGCTTTAGCTTTATTTGGTGTTCCTGAAGAACCTGCAACTGCTTTTGGCTGGATTATGTGGACTGCTCAAACGGCAATGATTATCATTTTCGGTGGATTATCTTTTTTAGTCCTTCCTATCTACAATAAAAACAAAAATTAACTAGACGTTCCCTTTTTTTGGGCTCCGCTTTAACGACTCCTATTTTTCTCTTTCTAAATAGAATTCAGCAGATCAAAAAAAGATGCCAAAACAAACCGTTCAAATGACTTTTAAACGTTGTAACTTTACAACCTTTAAACTAAATAAATGGCTAAAGTGAAAACATCTTTTTTTTGTCAAAACTGTGGAGCGCAATCTGCAAAATGGACTGGACAATGCAATACGTGTGCCGAATGGAATACCATTGTTGAAGAAGTAATTCATAAAGAAGAAAAAAGAAGTTGGAAACAAGCTACTTCTCTAAAACAAAAACCAAAACCTTTACGTATTGATGAGATTCAACTCAATCCAGAAGAACGAGTTAAAACCAACAATAAAGAATTAGATACTGTTTTAGGTGGTGGTTTGGTAAAAGGTTCTGTTACGCTTTTAGGTGGCGAACCTGGCATCGGGAAATCAACTTTATTGCTACAAGTTGCGTTATCAATTACTCAAAAAGTATTGTATGTTTCCGGAGAAGAAAGTCAGTCTCAAATAAAAATGAGAGCCCAAAGAATTAATACTGCTAAATCTAACTGTTTAATTTTAACAGAAACCAATACACAACAAATTTTTAAAAACATTGAAGAGGTTCAACCAGAATTTTTAATTATAGATTCTATCCAAACTTTACACACACAATCTATTGACGCCACGCCTGGAAGTATTTCTCAAATTAGAGAAACAACTGCAGAACTAATCAAATTTGCAAAAGAAACTGCAACTCCAGTTTTATTAATTGGTCACATCAACAAAGAAGGTCAAATTGCTGGTCCAAAAATTTTAGAACACATGGTTGATGTTGTTTTACAATTTGAAGGAGACAGAAATCATACTTACAGAATTTTAAGAGCACAAAAAAATCGATTTGGATCTACGGCAGAATTAGGAATTTATGAAATGTTATCTGACGGATTAAGAGAAATTTCAAATCCATCTGAAATATTAATTTCTAAGAAAGATGCAGATTTAAGCGGAACGGCAATTGCATCAACCTTAGAAGGAATTCGTCCGTTAATGATAGAAGTTCAAGCATTAGTTAGTACAGCTGTTTATGGAACTCCACAAAGATCTACAACGGGTTATAATTTAAAAAGGTTGCACATGATTTTAGCTGTTTTAGAAAAACGAGCAGGTTTTAAATTAGGCGCAAAAGATGTTTTTTTGAATATTACTGGCGGAATACATGTTGATGATCCAGCAATAGATTTGGCTGTTGTTGCATCTATTTTATCATCTAATGAAGACATTGCAATTTCACCACAAGTTTGTTTTGCTGCAGAAGTTGGTTTGGCTGGAGAAATTAGACCTGTTTCTAAAATAGATCAAAGAATTAGTGAGGCAGAGAAACTAGGTTACACCAAATTTGTTGCTTCTAAATACAATAAAATAACACCAAAAAATCGTAAGATTCAACTAATTCTTGTAGGAAAAGTTGAAGAAGCTTTTGCTACGTTATTTGCATAAAAAAAACCGAACATTTCTGCTCGGTTTATATTCTTTATAAAAGTTTCTGAAACAAATTCAGAATTAACTTATTTTTTATTTACTTCTTTAATATATCTTTCTAGTGCCATTGTCATTGATGGAATTTCTTGTGCTGGAGCCATAATTTCACATTTTAATCCTGCATCTGTAACCGCTTTTATAGTTGTATTCCCAAAAGCAGCAATGCGAGTATTGTTTTGTTTAAAATCTGGAAAGTTTTTAAATAAAGAGTCAATTCCAGAAGGACTAAAGAATACTAAAATGTCATAAAATACATCTTCTAAATCAGACAAATCACTTACCACTGTTTTATATAAAGTAGCTGGTTTCCAGTCAACGCCCATAGCATTTAATTCTTCAGGAATTAAATCTTTTAATTTATCTGAAGCTGGTAATAAGAATTTTTCGTCTTTATGCTTTTTTATCAATTTACATAACTCCGGAAAAGTTCTGTTACCAACATAAATTTTACGTTTTCTATAAACAACATATTTTTGCAAGTAATAAGCAACAGCTTCTGATTGACAAAAATACTTCATCGAATCTGGCACTTTAAAACGCATTTCTTCAGCAATTCTAAAAAAATTATCTACTGCATTTCTACTTGTTAATATAATTGCAGTGTGTTGATTTAAATCTATTTTTTGAGCTCTAACTTCCTTCACCTCAACACCTTCTACGTGTATAAAAGATCTAAAATCAATTTTTACTTTCAGTTTTTCAGATAAATCAAAGTAGGGTGACGTTTCCGTTTTTGGAGCTGGCTGTGACACCAATATTGTTTTCACTTTCATAAATCTCCTTTTTATTAAGCAGTTATTTTATAAATAATTAATAACGGTGCTATTTCAAGTGCGCAAATGTACAAAATAAAATAAAAAAACTTATTAATAATCAAGTTTTTGTTGTTTATAAAAGCGAGCACAAAACTTAAAGTGAATAATATTATAAACACAGCTAACAGCGCGTAGATGTTTAAAAAACTATAGGCTACAAGTATTAAAAAAGGAAAAAGAAATAAAGCTATATTATAAGAGTATCCCAATTTTGCAGCAATGAAATAAGCTAATTCAGATCTAATCTCTAACAAATGACAAAAAACAAGGTCTAAAACTAAAAACATAGTAAAATACCCAAAAACCAATGCAGTAATTTTTAAATATAATTGAAAACTTAATTCAATTTCTGTAATAAAAAATTCTGCTAAATAGCTGAAAAAGAGCGCATACCCTAAAACAGAAAAAACAAATAGAACAATATTAAATCCACTGAAAAAAGAACCTCTTTCTTCTACTTTTTTTTCTATAAAACCTTTCAAAAAAAACGATCTTGAATATTCAAAAAGTTTCTGATGGTTCAACATTCTTAAAACAACCAATAATATTAAGCCAAACACAAAGACAAGCGTTAACCAATTAGTAGAGATGTCTAAACGTTCTATAGCCTGCATTAAATTGTTTTTATGAAAAATATAACACAAAATTAGTGATAAAATAACTTATATTTGTTGCTCTTGTTTTTTAATAGTAAAAAAATGACTGACACTTTAGTAATCATACCTACATATAACGAAAAAGAAAATATCGAGGCGATAATTAGAGCTGTATTTAATCAAAAAAAAGTATTTGATATTTTAGTTGTTGATGATAATTCTCCTGACGGAACTTCATCCATCGTTACAAACCTCATTAACGAGTTTCCAAATAAACTATTTATTGAAAATAGAACCGAAAAAAACGGAATAGGAACTGCATATATTCACGGTTTTAAATGGGCGATTGAAAAAAAGTATGAGTATATTATAGAAATGGATGCTGATTTTTCTCATGACCCAAAAGACTTGATTAAACTTTACAATGCGTGTTCAAAAAAAGGTGCAGATCTTTCGATTGGCTCAAGATATTCTAAAGGAGTAAACGTGGTAAATTGGCCAATGAAACGAGTATTGCTTTCTTATTTTGCTTCTAAATATGTGCGTTTTATAACCAGAATTCCTGTTCACGATACAACTGCAGGATTTGTTTGCTATAAAAGGAAAGTGCTAGAAACTATACAACTTGATAAAATTAGGTTTGTTGGATATGCCTTTCAAATAGAAATGAAGTTTAAAGCCTGGAAACATAAATTTAATATTCAAGAAGTGTCTGTAGTTTTTACAGATAGAACTTTAGGAGAATCTAAAATGAGTGGCTCGATTGTTTATGAAGCGTTGTTTGGCGTTTTAAAATTAAGACTTAAAGGAATTCCAAAATAAAATGAATAGAACATTAATAAAAAATGCGCAAATAGTAAACGAAAACATTGTCTTTAAAGGCGATTTATTAATCGAAAACAATATTATAAAAGAAATTTCTGAAAATATTTCTGTATCAGAAAACACAAAAATAATTGATGCAAATGGTGGTTTTTTATTACCAGG
>JBLHOD010000063.1:0-6622 GCA_047622545.1 Polaribacter sp.
GGTTCTTTAATAGATTATTTAAACAACTACTCAACAACAAAAATTAGCGACAAAGCAACCATTCGTTTCTTAGAATATGATTGGAGATTGAATGGGAAATAGTATCTTTATTTTTTAAGCATAACACAAAACAAATGTCAAAAACATATTACGATCCAGCAGATTTAAGAAAGTTTGGAAATATTACAGAATGGAGTAAAGAACTTGGTGAAAAATTCTTTGATTATTACGGAAAAGTATTTGAAGAAGGCGCTTTAACAGCTCGTGAAAAATCATTAATTGCACTGGCGGTTTCGCATACAGAACAATGTCCGTATTGTATTGATGCATATACAAAAGATGGTTTACAACGCGGAATTACCAAGGAAGAAATGATGGAAGCCGTTCATGTTGGTGCTGCTATAAAAAGTGGTGCAACTTTAGCGCACGGAGTTCAAATGATGAATAAAGTTAATAAGTTGGAGATGTAAAAAAGTAAACAGTTTTCAGTATCAGTTGGCAAAAAAACCTACTCAAACTGCAAACTGCAAACTGCAACTTAATACTGATAACTATAAAAAATGGCTACAAAATCACTTTTAGCAAGAAATAACGATCTAGCAAATACAGAACGTCAATTAGAAATTCTATCTAACGGAATTTTTAAAGAAGAGCTGCCAACGTTTGCAAACAAAATAAAAGAGACCAATCAATTTCCATTACGTCCAAAAAAATTAGAAATTCTACAAATCAATTTGGGTTATATGTGCAATCAAGTTTGTTCGCATTGTCACGTTGATGCTGGCCCAGACAGAAAAGAAATCATGACGGTTGAAACTATGAATCAATGTTTAAATGTGATTAAAAAAACAGAAGCTCATACTTTAGATTTAACTGGTGGCGCACCAGAAATGAATCCAAATTTTAGATGGTTTGTAGAAGAAGCATCCAAAGCAGGAATTAAAGATTTTATTGTTCGTTCTAATTTAACAATCATTTTAGCAAACAAAAAATATCACGATTTACCAGCGTTTTTTAAAAAATACAATGTTCATGTTGTTTCTTCAATGCCACATTGGACAAAAGGAAAAACAGATAAACAACGAGGTGATGGGGTTTTTGATAAATCGATCAAAGTATTAAAAATGTTGAACGAAGTTGGCTACGGATTGGAAGATTCTGATTTAAAATTAGATTTAGTTTATAATCCTTCGGGTGCATTTTTACCTGGAGATCAACAAGGATTAGAAAACGATTTTAAAAAAGCATTGAAAGATGATTTCAATATCTATTTTCATAGTTTGTTTGCCATTACTAATTTACCAATTAGCAGATTTTTAGATTACTTAATTGCTTCTGATAATTATGAAGATTATATGTTTGCATTAGTTGAAGCTTATAATCCGTCAGCGTTAGAAAATGTAATGTGCACCAATACCATTTCTGTAAGTTGGGATGGTTGGCTATATGATTGTGATTTCAATCAGATGCTAAATTTAAAAGTAAACAGCAAAGTTAAGCACATTTCTGAGTACAATGAAGAATTGTTACAAAATAGAGATATAATCATTAACCAACATTGTTATGGCTGCACAGCCGGAGCAGGAAGTAGTTGTCAAGGAGTTGTTGCGTAAATCATGAAAAAAAATCTATTAATTGTTTTTGTAAAGAATTTCATACTGGGGAAAGTAAAAACACGTTTGGCAAAAACCATTGGTGATGTTGGCGCTTTTAAAATCTACTCTGAGCTGGTTGACATTACAGAGAAAGCATCACAAAAAGTAAATGTAGATCGACATATTTATGTTTCTGATGTGATTATTTCGTCTAAATGGAAAGACGATAAAAAGTTTGTTCAAGAAGGAAAAGATTTAGGAATTAAAATGCAACATGCTTTTCAAAATGGATTTAAAGAAGGGTATGAAAATATCATTTTAATAGGTTCTGATTTACCCAATATATCAAAAGAAATTATAGAATTTGGTTTTGATAGTTTACAAAATAATGATGTCGTTTTTGGCCCAGCTGAAGATGGTGGATATTATTTAATTGGGTTGTCTAAAGTGAACGACTCTATTTTCGAAAATAAACCTTGGAGTCAATCAGAATTATTAACGGTAACTTTAGACCAATTAAAAGAGCAACAACAATCTGTCGGTTTCATTGAAACTTTAAATGACATTGATACTTTTGAAGATTTAATCGCCTCAGATTTCTATAAAAAGAATCCGAAAATTCAAAAAATTGTTACCTCTAAAACAATATTGAAATAAAAATATTAGATGCTGAACTAAATTCAGCACAAGCAATTTCAGCATACATATGAAAAAAAAACAACTACAAGAAACTATAGATTTTTTAAAATCATACGGAATTACAAATCCTGAAATCGGAATTGTTTTAGGAACTGGTTTAGGAAAACTAGTTGATGAAATTGAAATCGAAAAAGAAATTGCGTATTCAGAGATTCCGAATTTTCCAGAAGCAACAGTTGAATTTCATTCTGGAAAAATCATTTACGGAAAATTATCTGGTAAAAAAGTAGTTGTAATGTCAGGTCGTTTTCATGTATATGAAGGTTATAATCTTTGGGAAGTTACTTACGGAATCAGAACTATGCATGGATTAGGAATAAAAACTTTATTGGTTTCAAATGCAGCTGGAGCCATCAATTTAAAGTACAAAAAAGGAGATTTGATGTTGATTGAAGATCATATCAATTTACAAGGAGGTTCTCCATTAGCTTTTAAAGGTGCTAACGATTTTGGAAATATTTTTGCCGATATGCTTGAACCCTATTCAACAAAAATCAACATCCAACTGAAAGCTATTGCAAAGAAAAACGACATACAATTGCATGAAGGAATTTACACAAGTGTAGTTGGTCCGCAATTAGAAACAAGAGCAGAATATAGAATGCTACAAATTTTAGAAACGGATGCAGTTGGAATGAGCACTGTGCCAGAAGTAATTGTAGCCAAACAATTAAACTTGCCTTGTGCAGCGATTTCGGTGTTAACAGACGAATGTGATCCTAAAAATTTACAACCAGTAGATATTACAGAAATCATTGCAATTGCTGGAAAAGCAGAACCAAAAATGATTACTTTATTTAAAGAATTAATATATAAATTATAGAATCAAGATTTTTAGACTCAAGAACCAAGATGAATACTTGGTTAATCTTGCCTCTTACATTCTTGTTTCTTTTATCTTAAAAGAACATGAGTTACCTAGAAACTACACATAATGTATATAAAGAAGCAGCCTTAACTCCTGATGTTGGTTTGTGCTGTACCACGAATCCGATTTGGGAATTACCTGGATTAAAAATTCCTAGAATAATGCAAGAAATGAACTACGGTTGTGGTTCTACTGTGCATGCACGTGATTTAACGAACAATCCAAAAATGCTATATGTTGGTGTTGGTGGCGGAATGGAACTATTACAATTCGCCTATTTCAATAGAAATAAAGGTGGTGTTATTGGACTGGATGTTGTTGATGAAATGCTTGAAGCTTCTCGTAAAAATTTTAAAATTGCTGAAGAACAAAATGATTGGTTTAAATCTGATTTTGTTGATTTACGAAAAGGTGACGCCATGAATTTACCTGTTGAAGATAATTCAATTGATGTTGCTGCTCAAAACTGTTTGTTCAATATTTTTAAGTCGGATGATTTAAAGAAAGCCATTGAAGAAATGCACCGAGTTTTAAAACCTCATGGGCGCTTGGTAATGAGTGATCCTACTTGTGAGCAACCAATAAATGATGAATTACGTAACGATGATCGTTTACGTGCTTTGTGTTTAAGTGGGAGTTTAACAATTGCAGATTATGTAAAAGCGTTAACAGATGCTGGTTTTGGAACGATTGAAATTAGAGCTAGAAAGCCGTACAGAATTTTAGATCCTAAGAATTATCCAACAGACGAATTAATTTATATAGAATCGATTGAAGTTGCCGCAATTAAAGATCCGATGCCTGCTGATGGACCTTGTGTCTTTACAGGAAAAGCAGCCATTTATTATGGCGACGAAGATTATTTTGATGACAATGCTGGGCATGTTTTATTGAAAAACCAACCGTTGGCTATTTGTGATAAAACTGCAGCAGCTTTAGAAGCATTAGGAAGAGATGATCTCTTTTTCTCTCCTTCTACTTTCCATTATGACGGTGGTGGATGTTGCTAAATTTATTCTAAAAATACTGTCCAATTCCAAAGACCAAACCTTTCGATTTTCCGTCAGTGAGCTCATAGCCATAATCGATTCTAAAAATAGCATTGAATATTTTTTTATTGATAATTCGCAATCCAACTCCAGAGAATACTTTGATGTTTTCTTTTTTTGTAAAATCACTCAATTCGCCTCCTGGAGTTCTCCATGTTCCAGAATCTAAAAACACATTACTTTGCAAAATAAAAGAGCCTTTTTCTAAAATCGTATGTCTGTATTCAGTATTGTACACAATACTTCCAGTTCCTCTATCAACCAAAATTCCAACTCCTCGTAAATTCACATTATTATCTAACGCAAATGGTGCAAACGGGCTTTTGGTATTTGTAGATAGCCCAACACGCAAACGGTTTGCCCAATTGCCTTTTTCACCAATTCGTCTGAAATAAAACAGATCGTTCCAAGTAACAAAAAAGTCTTCTTGAAATTTATTTTTTGAAGTAACCATTTGTACATACAATTCATTTTTAAAACCATGAATATATTGATAGAAATAATCTAAATTATCATATAAATATACAAATTTTAGCAAAAATTTATTAATGTTCAGTTCTTGCGGAATTGTCGCAGAAGTAAGACCGTTTTTGTAATTGTACTTTTCTTTAAAAAAATTCAAACCAAATTCTAAATGATTTTTAAAATCCAGTTCGTACATAAGCATTGTTTCAAATGAAACGTTTTGATATTTATAATTAGCCGAGCCATTATCAAAATACAACGGCTCCTCGCTTATCCAATTTGTATGATTTACTGCCAAACCAAATTTGTTTGAAAACAAATAGGGCGCTCTAAAATTGATTCCGTAAGAATGATATCCATTGTTTTGATAAAAACCACCAAAAGCCATATTTTTTCCTAAAAAATTGTGATCATACAAACCTATTTTATATGCAAATTGCTTGTTCGTTGTTGTCCAAAAATTAACAGCCGGAATTAAGGTTCTATTTTCTTCTATCTGAAAAAAGACGTTATACGAGTTTTTAGTTGCTTTAGAAACTTGATAATAGGCATGTGAAATTGCTGGTAATTTCTTCAATCGTTGTACATCGTTGTTTAAAACAGTCGAATCTAAAACTGATCCACTTTTTGTCAATAAAAACGATTTTAGTGCACTTATTTTTGTCTTTTTTACGCCTTCAAATTTAACATCAACAATACTATTTTCTTGTGCAGCTATTGTTGAAGCTAAGAATATACAAAGACAAAAAAGAATATTTTTTTTTTTCATTACTGAATTAAAAACCGTTTATCAATTAACAAATTTACCCAATTATCTAAACTTACGCCCATCATTAGAAAATGATACTCAGAATCAACTTCTAAAACTGGTGGTTTTCTGTTTGTTATATTTAAAACGACGTTGTCTAATTTGTAATATTGAAACCATTTATCGTTCGTGTACGTTCCAGATAACAAATCTTTATTAATAGTAGAAACTACCTGAAAATAAATTGCATTCTCTTTATAAATTCCGTCTTGCCAAGAAAATTTAGGCGACGTGTTTTGTGTAAAATCTATTGTAACTTGATTGTTCCATTCTGTAGGTTTGGATTGATGTTTTAATCGAATTGGATTTGACTTGTGTAATTTTCCGTTTGTTTTAAATGTTACAATCGACCAAACTTCGCTAACATCATTTCTAACATAACGTTCTAAATAGCCATTAAAGACACCTTCTCTAGGCAATTCTCTTCTTTTGTAAAGCGAAAATTCTTTTTCATTTACTGCAGTATTTTCAGTTTCGAAATATTGAATTTCTGTTGCGCCCTTTATCGGATAATAAAAAATGTATGAAATAGAAGTATCAAACGCATCACTTGCCGCACAGGCAATTACTTCATCTGCAAGTAGACCAGAGTTTAGATTTAAATATTCTTGTAAATTTTGTGGTACAATAACTGTTTTTTCCTTGGTACATGAAATACTAATAAGTAAAATTAAAGAAAAAGTTATTTTTTTTATCATTCAAATTTATATTTTAATTGTAATTACGGGCAACATTGAGTGATTGGAAACATCTTCTGCAACGCTACCTTGAAAGACATGAGATAATCCCTTTCTTCCGTGAGTACTAATTGCAATTAAATCTGCTCCTATTAAGTTTGAAAATTTTAAAATTCCTTTTTCAATTGTGTATTCGCACTCAAAAGTAATTTCTTTTAATTTACTGATATCTTGATCCGTTTTGGTTAAAAAATTAACCGCCATTTCTTGCATTTCAGAAGTTGTTTTAAATCTATCATTTGGTAAATTAACATATAATAAATGTAATTCTGCCCCAAAAAACTTCATCAATTTTAATGCTTTTTTATAAGCTGGAATCGACTTTTCAGAAAAATCACAGGCATACACAACATCTTCAAAATTTAAATCGAACAATTCTTCTTTTAAAATTAAAACAGGAA
>JBLHOD010000064.1:0-6563 GCA_047622545.1 Polaribacter sp.
AAATTTAAAACTTTTGCAATCTATTATGGAATTGCATTAGTATTAATCTTATCAAGAATTCCTTGGAATCAATGGTTTCAGTTTTAAAAATAAAATATTCTAATTTACCTCAGGTAAAAGAAACGATTAAATGAAAGTTTTAAGCTACATATTATCGCCTATTTTTATTTTTACTTTTGTATTAATTTTATTGATTTTTCATCCTTTGCAATGGATTGGATTAACATTTTTTGGACATAAAGGACATCAATATGTAGTAGATATATTAAATTTTTTCCTTGTTAAATCATTACTTTTAATTGGAGTTACAGTTCATTTAAAAAACGACCATGAATTACCAAAAGACGGTACTTTAGTTTTTGTTTCAAATCATCAAAGTATTTCTGACATTCCTCCAATTGGTTGGTTTTTCAGAAAACACAAACCTAAATTTGTCGCCAAAATAGAATTAGGAAAAGGAATACCAAGTGTCTCTTATAATTTAAAAAATGGAGGAGCTGCTCTGATAGATAGAAAAGATCCAAAACAAGCGATTACAGCATTGAGCAAATTTTCAAAAAATATCCATAAAAATAAATGGGGAGCTGTTATTTTTCCTGAAGGAACAAGAAGTAAAACAGGCAAATCAAAACCATTTTCTTCAAATGGATTAAAAATAATTACCAAATACAACTCAGAAGGTTATATTGTACCAGTTACGATAAACAATTCTTGGAAAATTTATAAATATGGGAAATACCCTTTAGGTATAGGAAGCCCAATAACTTTAACAGCACACAAACCAATAAAAATAGATTCTTTGCCTTTTGAAGAGTTAATGAAAGAAACAGAATCTAACATAATTTCACACATAAAATAGTTCTATGTCTATACATAATATTAGAAGAGAAGTAATGCTAACTCTAGAAAAAAAAATTGGCAGTTTTGTAGATGAATATTTAATTACACCAGAAAAAATTTGGCAACCAACAGATTTTCTACCTAATTCTCAAAAAGATACATTTATTGATGAAGTAAAAGAAATTCAAGAAATTTCTAAAGAATTAGATGATGATTTTTGGGTGGTTTTAGTTGGAGATACAATTACTGAAGAGGCATTACCAACATACGAATCTTGGTTATTAGATTTAGAAGGTGTTTCTCAACAACCAGATAATGGTTGGGCAAAATGGGTAAGAGCTTGGACATCTGAAGAAAATAGACACGGAGATGTTTTAAATAAATACTTGTACTTATCTGGTAGGGTAAATATGAGAGAAGTAGAAATTACCACGCAACATTTAATTGCAGATGGATTTGATATTGGTACTGCAACAGATCCATATAAAAACTTTGTATATACAAGTTTTCAAGAATTAGCAACCTATGTTTCACATAATAATGTAGCTAAAATTGCACAAAAAAAAGGACACAAAGCATTGGCAAAAATGTCTAAAATTATTGCTGGAGATGAAATGCGTCATTACCAAGCGTATTCGCACTTTGTAAAGGAAATTTTTAAAATTGACCCAAGTGAAATGATGTTGGCTTTTCAGTATATGATGAAATACAAGATTGTAATGCCAGCACTGCATCTAAGAGAGTCTTTTGAAGCAAAAGGAAGTTTGTTTGATCAATTTTCTAACGTTGCGCAGAGGGTTGGTGTTTATACAGGTTTTGATTATGTAGATATTTTAAAGAGACTAAATACAACTTGGGAAATTGATAAAATAACCAACTTAACTCCAGAAGCAGAGAAAGCAAGAGATTGGTTGTTAAAATTACCTGAAAGAATGTATCGAATTACAGAAAGAATATCAGTTCCTGACACAAAATACAATTTCAAATGGATGAATCCAGTAACCTAAAAAAAGAGCCTTAAAGGGCTCTTTTTTTAGGTTATAGTAAATGTATCTTTATCCTCTAAGAAAGGTAGTTTTGCTCTAGTATTTATCAATTCATTTTTACTTAAAGTTGCGTAAATAATTTTTTCTGTGTTTTCTGCAACTTCAGTAATTTCATTTCCTAAAAAATCTATTGCAATAGAATTGCCATTGTATTCGTATCCGTTTGCATCAACTCCAATTCTATTTACGCCAATACAATAACTCATGTTTTCTATGGCACGTGCTTTTAAAAGTGTTTTCCAAGCGTTAATTCTTGGTTTTGGCCAATTGGCAGCATAAATTAATAAATCATATTCTTCTACATTTCTAGACCAAACCGGAAAACGTAAATCGTAACAAATCAATGGACAGATTTTCCAATCTTTATACGTAATAATATTTTTTGATTTCCCAGAAGAATATTCTTTATGTTCTCCTGCTAATGTAAAAGTGTGTCGTTTATCATACTGTTCAATGGTGCCATCTGGATGAACAAACAGCATTCTGTTATAATGCTTATTATCTTCTTTTATTATGATGCTTCCAACAACTGCAGCCTCAAACTGCTTCGCTTTTTGTTGCATCCAACTTACAGTTTCTCCATTCATATTTTCGGCAAAAGGTTTTGGTGTCATAGAAAAACCTGTCGTAAACATTTCAGGTAAAATAATTAGATCTACATTTTCTATTTCATGTAACATTATATCTAATTTTTCCTTGTTTTCTTTCGCGTTTTCCCAAACTAAATCAGTTTGAATAATTGCTATTTGTAAATCGGTTTGCATAAAAATATTTTTCTAACAATATAATAAAATAAATAACATCTTTTTGTACATTGTTTGTTCAAAAAATTGACTTCCATAAATGCAGACTTTTATTTCAGAAACTTTAAACACCATTTTAACGAAACAAAAATCATTCGAAAATACAGTGTTTATTTTACCATCTCAAAGAGCGGGTGTTTTTGTAAAACAAGCATTAAAAGAGACCATTGAAGTTGGTTTTTTACCAAGAATACTAAATATTGAGCAATTTATTGAAGAAGTTTCTGAATTGCATAAAATAGATTCGGTTCAATTATTATTTCATTTTTATGCTATTTATAAAAAAGCAGAACCTAAACCAGAAGAGTTTGAAAACTTTATTTCTTGGGCGTTTACAGTTATACAAGATTTTAACGAAGTAGATCAGCATTTAATCAATTCTAAAGAAATCTTTACGTATTTAAAAGATATTCAACGATTAAAAAATTGGACGGTTAAAAAACCTTTTGAGGAAACCAACATGGTAAAAAATCATTTTTCGTTCTTAGAGAGATTAGAGATTTATTATGATACTTTTTATGCTTTCTTACTAGAAAAACAAATTGGTTACCAAGGATTAATTTACAGAGAAGCAACTAAAAAAATTGAAACTTATATTACTAAAAACAGGCATAAGAATTATATTTTCATGGGTTTTAATGCGTTAAACAAAGCAGAAGAATATTTGTTTCAACAATTATTATCTGGTGGAAATACTGATGTGTATTGGGATATTGATAGTTCTTTCTTAGAAAACAACCATCAAGCAGGTACATTTATCAGAAAGTATACATCTGAATGGAAATATTATCAAACCAATCCGATTTCTACAGTTTCATCTAATTTTGAATTAGAAAAAAATATTGAGGTTATTGGAGCTTCAAAAAACACCACTCAAATAAAGTATGCAGGAGAACTTTTAAACAAATTATCAAATCACAACAAAACTGCCTATGTTTTAGCAGATGAAAGTTTGTTGCCAATTACATTAAATTCTTTACCAAGAAAGGTTGAAGCTATAAATATTACAATGGGTTATCCGTTAAAAGACATTCCAACTACTTCTTTATTTACTTCTATATTTCAACTGTTTTTAACTCAAACTAAACTTAACAAAACACATTCAGAACAGTTTTACTATAAAGATGTTTTACAGTTTTTTAAACATGCATCCATTCAGCCATTATTAATTGATAACGGAAATAATTTATTCGACACAATCTCTATTAAAATAGCAAAAGATAATGATGCTTTTATAAGTAAAACCCAAATAGCCTCTTTTCTATTACCTATAGAAAAAAAGGTAAGAGAAACAATTATTGACATCTTTAATCCTATTGAAAAAACTCAAGATTTTATACAACGTATTTTAAATTTAATTACTGTTTTAAAAGAAACAGCGAATCCATTAGAAAAAGAATATTTGTTTCGATTTTATACCGTTTTTTCTCAATTACACACATTTCAAAACGAATATAGTTTTCTAAAAACATTTAAAACAATACATCAATTATTCAATCAATTGCTGAATATAGAATCCATTTCATTTAAAGGGGAACCGCTACAAGGATTGCAATTAATGGGAATGTTAGAAACCCGTGTGTTAGATTTCGAAAATGTAATTATTACTTCGGTAAACGAAAATATATTACCAAAAAACAGTGCGCAAAATACATTTATTCCGTTTGATGTAAAATTAGAATTCGGATTGCCAACTTATAGAGAAAAAGATGCTATTTTCTCATATCATTTCTTCAGGTTACTTCAGCGAGCAAAAAACATTTACTTGTTATATAATTCTGAAAGCGACACTTTTGGTGGTGGAGAAAAAAGTCGATTTATTGCGCAGTTACTAAACCTTAAAGATGGAATTAAAGAACTACAAATTAGTCCGAAAGTAAAAACTGAAAAAACCGAGGTCAAAGAAATAGAAAAAACTGATGAAATCATTTCTGTGTTAAATGAAGTTGCAAAAAAAGGTTTTTCTCCTTCAGCATTAACCAGTTATTTATACAATCCGTATCAATTTTATACTCAAAAAGTTTTAAAATTATCAGAATATAATGAAGTGGAAGAAACTGTTGCTTCTAATACAATGGGAACTATTATTCATGATACTTTAGATGCTTTATATCAACCATATATTGGCAAGTATTTGACTTCTAAAAACATAAAAGAGATGTTTGCTAAAGTAGATGATTTAGTTTCGTTTTACTTTAAAAAGCACTTCCATAATTCTGATATTTTTACTGGAAAAAACAGATTGACTTTTGAAGTTTCTAAAGATTATGTAAATCGGTTTTTAGAAAACGAAAAGCAACTTATTTCAGAAAACAATCAATTAAAAATTATTGCAACTGAAGAAAACCTAGAAACAACAATAGAAATTGAAGGATTCGATTTTCCAATTAAAATTCGCGGACAAGTTGATAGAATTGATGAATTAAATGGGGTTACTAGAATAATCGATTACAAAACGGGAAAAGTAGAAGCTTCAAGTTTAAAAGTTTTAGATGTCTCTGACATCGCCGATGAAAAATATAGCAAAGCAATTCAGGTATTGTTATATGGTTATATGTATTCTAAAAACAACACTGTAAACAACACCATTGAAAGTGGAATTATCTCTTTTAAAAATCTTAAAAGCGGTTTAATTAAAGTAGATTTTGATAAAAAAGATTACGAAATTACAGAACAAAGAATTGATGATTTTATAGAAGCAATCAAAAAGTTAATCAAAGAAATTTTTGATCTATCTATTCCGTTTATTGAAAAAATTCACGAAAAACGAAACATATAAACTTATTGTTTCCCGCTTAAAACCAATAAAGGAACATTACAATAGAACTCTTTCTTTAGAATTGTATTCTTTTCCCAAAGCTTCTTAAAAAAACCTCTTTTACGTCTAAAAACACATAACATATCTGGTTTATTAGATTGAAAATGTTCTAAAACACCCTGAAAAGTTGTTGCGTTTTCTGTAATCGTTAACGAAGATTTTAAACTGTCTAATTCCGTATCTATACTCAAATCTTCTTCTGTATAACTTGGTGTCTTAACCAATAACAAGTTAACAACTGGATTAAATTTATTTTTAATAAACTTTAAAGGATCTAATGCCGTTTTATTATTTACAATTCCGGTTTTAAAAGCTGTTAAAACAGAATTAAATGGTTTAAAAACATACGCTTCTGGCACAATTAACATAGGAATATTAGATTGTTTTAAAACGCTACCAGTCGTGCTTCCTAAGAAAACCTCTTCTTTTATAGAATTACTTCTTGGCCCCATTACAATTAAATCGATTCCAATTTCATTTTGTACAGAATCAATAGAATCTATTACATTTCCTTTCGCTGAAATTAACTTAATATCTTTTCCTTTTCTATTCACAGAGTGAATAACAGATCGCAAATATAAATTAGACTCGCGCTCTAAAATTTCATCCACATTTATAATTGTTCCTGCTTTTGGTTGCACATTGTAGGCTCTAAGTACAAAAACTGTCGCGTCAATTTCGCAAGCTAAATCAATTGCATATTGCAAAGTATTTTTTGAGTTCTCTGAAGAACCGATCGGAACAAGTATATTTTTCATGTGATGTTTTTTTATTATTAGAGAAAATTACACAAAATAAATGAACTGCAAAAATACACTTTTTAAATCTATATTTTATTCAATTTTAAGAACAATAATAGTAGTATTTTTGAGCTAATTTTGAAAACAGACATTAGCTTTAAAAATATAAATAAATTAGCTTTTCCCGCCTTAGTGGCCGGAATTGCAGAGCCTTTACTTTCTATTACAGATACTGCAATAATTGGTAACATAGAAAATAATGCCATAGAATCTTTGGCTGCTGTTGGAATTGTAGGTGCTTTTATTTCTATGTTGG
>JBLHOD010000065.1:0-6535 GCA_047622545.1 Polaribacter sp.
TGTAATTCTTGATAATACGTGTTTTTATACTCTTTTTTGAAAGAGTTTTTAATTACTTCATCAATTAATTCTTCTAATCCTAACTGAGATGCATCTAAGCTTTTATGCAATACTAAACGTGATGCTCTTTGTGGATGAAATAACAATTCTAACGTCATTTCTGAAGCAGTTTCTACTGCTCCGAAAGGATCAAATTCAGCACCTACTTTACTTTTAAAAGATTCTCTTGTTCTTCCGTAACCAAAAGCTCTTGGCGGAAATAAACCTAATTTAGAAGTAGGAATAGCAATTTCTTCTACATCAATTGTTTTTAAAAGAACTGAAAGCGCTTTACGCTCTTCCGAGCCAGGAATTCTTTTTACTATTGTTTGATTTCCTCCTTTAACTGCATAGTTATAATCTAATCCTCCAACAACTTTAGAAACCGCTTCAGTTTGGTATCTATGTAAAAAATACAACGGAACAAAAACATCTTCTAATACAGAATATGGTTCTTGGCTTTTAATATTATCCGCAGAAAATTTATCAATCGCATTTTTTCTAATTTCTAATAACGAATTTAATTCATCAGCAACACTTTTACCATTATCCCATAAATGAGCATATGCATGGGCGCTTCCTTTTGGTCTTGCATCTTGATCTGTAATAAATCGTAAACCTCTTGCAAAAGCAGCATTTAAAATGTTTTGCAATTGTGGCTCTTGATTATTGGTAAAATCTTGATACGAATATGCAACTGTTACTTTATCCCATTCTCCAATTCCTGTTGCATATGCATTTGAAAAATCTATTTTTCCGTTTTTTAATGAAAACTGCGGATGTGGATAATCCATTACAGATGATTTATTAATTGTGCTTGTAATATAGTTATGTGCAAATCCAATTGTATGACCAACTTCATGAGCAGCCAATTGTCTAATTCTTGCCAACGCCATTTCTAAAGCAAATTTATCATCAGCTGTATTTGTTGCGTAAGGCGCTTGCAAAGCTTGTGCAATTAAATAATCTTGTCTAATTCTTAAAGAGCCCAAACTTACATGTCCTTTAATTATTTCTCCAGTTCTAGGATCAGAAATACTTCCTCCATAACTCCAACCTCTGGTAGATCTATGTACCCACTGAATTACATTGTACCTTAAATCTAACGGATCTGCACCTTTGGGTAACATTTTTACTTGAAAAGCATCTTTATAACCCGTAGCTTCAAAAGCTTGATTCCACCATCTTGCACCTTCTAATAAAGCAGATCTTACCGGTTCTGGTGTTCCTGGGTCTAAATAATAAATAATAGGCTCAACTGCTTCACTAACTGCTGCATTTGGATTTTTCTTTTCTAATCGATGTCTGTAAATAAACCTTTTAGTAATTGATTCATTTACTGGCGTAGCATAATCCATATAAGACATTGGATAAGAACCAGAACGTGGATCATAAACTCTTGGCTTATACTTATTGTCTGGCAATTCTACAAAAGAATGATGTTGATACACAGTTACTGCACTTGCATCTGGAACTACAGACCATAAATTTCTTCCTTTTGGACTTCCTTTAAAAGTTAAGAGAACATCAAATTCTACATTCTTTTCAAAAGCTTTGGTTCGTGCTAAGTTAAAAGCACTTCTGGATTTATCTACATTATAACTTCCTTCTCCACTTCTAGATAATGTATTTGAAACACCAAAAGTATCTTGCATAAAAAATGAAGTTGCATCAACTAAATATGTGTTCTCTTTTTCCTCTTTAATAACGAAACCATGTAAAACAGATTTTGCAAAAGCTTCTTTTATAGATTTCTTTTCTTCAACATTGTCTGTTAAAGCTCTATAATCTTGATTTGGCTGAATTAATAAAATTTTGTTTCCTGCTTTTCTAAAAAACACAACTGCTCCACCCCCAAGCTTTCCTCTATCTAATCCGATATCGTTAGAACCAACTCCTTCAGAAAGTGCATTTACATATAAGAATTCACTTTCTAGCTTTGAAATTTCTAAATATATTTTGTCATTACTACTATCGTAATAAAAATTAAAGTAGCCTTCATACTTGGTTACTTTTTTATTGTCTTTAAAAAATTGCGAAAAACTCGCTTGTTGCATAAAAACAAATAATAATAAAATGGTAAGTTTTTTCATGGTTAAAAGATTTTCTATAAAACTATAAAATATTGATGAGAAATAAGATTGAATAAAATATTAAATCACAATTTTTAACTTATTTTTGTGAACCTATGATTACACAAGAACAAATCAAAGATATTTCTGATAGAATTTCTAAGCTTAAGCACTATTTAAATATTGAGCAAAAGCTTATAGAAATTACCAATGAGGAAGAAAAAACTGTTGCCCCAGACTTTTGGAACAATCCAAAAGAAGCAGAAGCTTTTATGAAAGAGCTACGAATCAAAAAGAAGTGGGTAAACGATTATAATACAGTTTTTACTTTATTAGAAGACGTTCAAGTATTATTAGATTTTTATTCAGAAGATGAAGTTTCTGAGCAAGAAGTTATTGCTCAATTTTTAAAAACAGAGAAATTATTAGAAGCTATTGAGTTTAGAAATATGCTCTCTGAAGAAGGCGATAGTTTAAGTGCTGTTATTCAAATTACTGCTGGAGCTGGCGGAACTGAAAGTTGTGATTGGGCAGAAATGCTAATGCGTATGTACATGATGTGGGCAGAGAAAAATGGATTCAAAATCAAAGAATTGAATTATCAAAGTGGAGATTCTGCGGGAATTAAAACTGTTACATTAGAATTTGATGGAGATTATGGTTTTGGGTGGTTAAAAGGAGAAAATGGAGTTCATCGATTGGTGCGAATTTCACCTTTTGATAGCAATGCAAAAAGACATACTTCTTTTGCTTCTGTGTATGTATATCCTGTTGCTGATGATTCGATAGAAATTGAAATAAATCCTGCAGAAATAGAAATTACAACTGCAAGATCAAGTGGAGCTGGCGGGCAAAATGTAAATAAAGTAGAGACAAAAGTTCAGTTAACCCACAAACCAACAGGAATCCAAATTCAATGTTCAAATTCTCGTTCTCAACATGATAATAGAGCAACTGCATTGAAAATGCTAAAATCTCAATTGTATGAAATAGAATTACAAAAGAGACAAGCTGCAAGAGCAGATATTGAAGCTGGAAAAATGAAAAACGAATGGGGAAGTCAAATTAGAAATTATGTAATGCATCCTTATAAATTAGTAAAAGATGTTAGAACTGCTCACGAAACCGGAAATGTAGATGCTGTAATGAATGGCGATATCGATGCGTTTTTAAAAGCATTTTTAATGTTAAACGGACAAAAAGAAACAGATACAACTTTATAAAATAATATGATTAAAATATACCACAATCCTCGTTGTAGGAAATCTAGACAAGGTTTAGAGTTGTTAGAAAATTCTGGAAAAGAATTTGAAATTATAAAATATTTAGAAGAAATCCCTACTAATGAAGAATTGACTTCTATCATAAAAAAACTTCAAATAAAACCTATTGACTTGATTAGAAAAAACGAAGCTATTTGGAAAGAAAATTATAAAGGGAAAGAATTATCTGACAAAGAAATTATTTCTGCCATGATTCAAAACCCAAAGTTAATAGAAAGACCAATTGTTATAAACAACAATAAAGCCGAAATTGGCAGGCCAATAGAAAACATTAAAAAAATTATTTAACAATTAGAGAGCTATTTTTTAGCTCTCTTTTTCTTTAACAGAAGTTTAACAAATCCTTATTTAAACTAATTAACAAATTTATTGTCTTATCACTTTAATAATAAATCAATCAAATGAAAAAATCGCTTTTAATCTTAATTTGCCTTTTAAGTATATCGGCAATTTATGCACAAAGACCTACTCAGGTTGCTACTTATTCTATATCTGGTAAAGTAATTGAAAAGGACACTAAACAGCCTTTAGAGTACACAACAGTTGTTTTAAAAAACTTAAAAGACAATAAATTAAGTGGTGGAATTACAGATGGAAAAGGTGAGTTTTATATTAAAATTGCTGGAGGGACTTACGACATAAGTGTTGAGTTTATTTCTTTTAAAACAGTTAGCTTTAAAAATAGAACTATAGATAAAGACATCAATCTTGGAACCGTAATATTATCTGAAGATGGAGAAATTCTTAATGAGATAAATATCATTCCAGAAAAATCTACCGTAGACATTCGTTTAGATAAAAAAATATACAATGTTGGTAAAGATATGACGGTTAAAGGTGGCAACGTTGCTGATGTATTAGACAATGTACCTTCAGTTAGTGTAGATATTGAAGGAAATGTTAGTTTAAGAGGAAATGAAAATGTTAGAATTTTAATTGACGGAAAACCTTCTTCTTTAGTTGGTTTAGACGGCACAAGTGCTTTACGTCAATTACCTGCGGATGCAATTGAAAGAATTGAAGTAATTACTTCTCCATCTGCCAGATATGATGCAGAAGGAACAGCAGGGATTTTAAATATTATTTTAAGAAAAGGAAAAGTTACTGGATTTAACGGTTCTATCAATCCAACAATTGGAGATCCCACTCAATATGGAATTTCAACAAACTTAAACTACAGAACTAAAAAATTCAACATCTTTACGAACACTGGTTACAGCTATAGAGATGGACCAGGGAAAAGCATTAACAATTCTACTTATTTTGATAATTCTGGTAGTATTACGGGTTATCTTGATGAATTAAGAAATAACAATAGACTTAGAAAAGGATTTAACTCTAGCTTTGGTTTAGAATATTACTTGACTGATAATAGCTCTCTTTTAGGAAATATTGTTATGAGAAAATCTGACGGTAATAATGTTACATCAAATAATGTAGAAGTTTTTGATGCAAATAGAAACTTAACAGATACGAAAACTAGAAACGAGAATGAATTATCTGATTCAAAATCAATTCAATACTCTATTAACTATACAAATAGATTAAATGCAACTGGTAAAAAATTAACTATCGATTTACAATACAGTAAAAGTGATCAAGACGAAGCAGGAAGTATTTTTCAAAATAATGCTTTTGTAGAAAACAACAACACTATTCAAAACTCAACTAGAAAACTTTTCCAAATTGATTATGTTTTCCCAAAAGAAAATGGTTCGCAATTTGAATTAGGATATAAAGCTGACTTAAACAGCTCTAATTCAGACTATAAAAACTCACCAGCAATTCCATATTCAGATCCAAAATTTGATCCATCTAATAATTTAGATTTCAATCAAAATGTGTATGCTTTATATAGTCAATACGGAAAAAAACTTGATAAATTTTCTTATTTAGTTGGTTTAAGAGCTGAGTTAACAGATCAACAAATTAACTTAATTACAACTAATGAGAATTATAACAAATCATATGCACAATTATTTCCAACTGTAAATTTAGGATACGAATTATCAGAGAATGAAAGTGTAACACTTGGATACAGTAAGAGGTTAAGAAGACCAAGATCATATTTTTTAAACCCGTTTGAATCTAGAAGTTCAGAAACAAATATTTTTAAAGGAAATGTAAATTTAGATCCTACTTTTACAAATTCATTTGATTTAGGGTATTTAAAGAAATGGGGTAAAGTAATGTTAAATTCTTCTATTTATTATCGTCATTCAACTGGAGTATATCAATTTATCAGTCAAGAAAGAGGAGATTTTGTAAATGGTATTCCTGTAATTGTTAGATCTCCAATAAATTTATCATCAGAAGATAGATACGGATTTGAGTTTAACTCCAACTATAGTGTTTCTAAAAAAGTAAATTTCTCTGGTAGTTTTAACTTTTATGGATTTGAAACTGTAGGAGAATATAATAATATAGATTTTGGAAATAAAGATTCTAACTGGTCTGCTCGATTTAATTCAAGAATTACATTACCTGCAAGTATTCAATGGCAAACTACAATGTCTTATAGAGGTGGACAAAAAAATGCTCAAAGTACAAGTGATGGAATTTTTAGTGCAAACTTAGCTTTTAGTAAAGATTTATTTAAAGATAACGGTACAATGGTTTTAAACATTAGTGATGTTTTAAACTCTAGAAAACGTAAAGGTTATTCTTATACACCAAACTCTTCTACTTACGGAGAAATGCAATGGAGACAGAGACAAGTATCTTTAAGTTTTGTATATCGATTTAATCAAAAGAAAAACCAAAAAAAACAGAGACAACAACAAAATGATGACTTTGAAGAAGGTGGTGAAGGATTTGGAAAATAATTTTTAAAGATTAGGACATAAAAAAGGGTTTGCATTTTGCAAACCCTTTTTTATTAAATATATGTTTTAAAAAACTACTCTTTCTCTGCAGCTTTTCTAGCTTCTTTCTTTAATTTCATATTTTCCCAGATTGTACCACCAATCCAATAAGGAACAACAAATGTTAATAAGAAAATTAACAACCAAAAACCAGCTGTAAAAATAAACATGAATAATAAAAATCCTGAAAATTCTGAAAAATCTAACATTTGTGTTTCTTTAAAATAATTAATACTACAAAAATAATACATATTTTCAATTTACACTAATAATTAAA
>JBLHOD010000066.1:0-6458 GCA_047622545.1 Polaribacter sp.
GGCAATTAAAGTGTTTTTAATCCAATCTAACAATCCGCCCCAAAAATCTTTACCAACTAAAACAATTGGAAAACGATCAATCTTTTTAGTTTGAATTAATGTAATTGCTTCAAACAACTCATCCATTGTTCCAAACCCTCCAGGCATAACAATAAATCCTTGCGAATATTTTACAAACATTACTTTACGAACAAAGAAATAATGAAAATCTAAATTTTTATCACTGTCAATCCATGGGTTATCATGCTGCTCAAAAGGTAATTCTATGTTCAGTCCAACAGAAGTCCCTTTTCCTCTATGCGCTCCTTTGTTACCAGCTTCCATAATTCCCGGTCCACCACCAGTAATAACTCCATAACCATTTTGTGTAAGTTTAAAAGCGACTTCTTCTGCTAATTTATAAAACTTGTCTTCTGGCTTTGTTCTGGCCGAACCAAAAATTGAAACACACGGGCCAATTTTGCTTAATTTTTCATATCCTTCAACAAATTCTGACATGATTTTAAAAATCGCCCAAGAGTCATTTGATTTTATTTGATTCCAAGTTTTTTGTTCTAATTTTTCTCTCACTTTTTTATCTTCCTTCGGGTCCATATTCTCTATTTTTTTTAATAATTCTTTGTCAAAGTCATTTTTTGACAAACATGCTAAGATACTTCTTTTTTCAAAAACTTGGAGGTATAGCTAGTTTTATGTTGAGCAACTTCTTCTGGAGTTCCGTAGCATAAAACTTCTCCGCCTTTTTTTCCGCCTTCCATACCAATATCAATAATATAATCTGCGAGTTTTATTACATCTAAATTATGTTCTATAATTAAAACGGTATTTCCTTTGTCTGCCAATTTATTTAAAACATTCATTAAAACTCTAATGTCTTCAAAATGCAAACCGGTTGTGGGTTCGTCTAGAATATAAAATGTGTTTCCTGTATCTCTTTTAGATAATTCTGTTGCTAGTTTAATTCGTTGAGCTTCTCCTCCAGAAAGCGTTGTTGATTGTTGTCCTAAGGTAATATAACCCAAACCAACATCTTTTATGGTTTTAATTTTACGGTGTATTTTAGGAACTTTCTCAAAAAAGACAACAGCCTCATCTATTGTCATTCCTAAAACATCTGCAATAGATTTCCCTTTATATCTAATTTCTAATGTTTCTCTGTTGAAACGTTTTCCTTGACATGTTTCGCATTCTACATGAACATCGGGTAAAAAATTCATTTCAATAATTCGAACTCCGCCTCCTTGACACGTTTCACATCTTCCGCCAGTAACATTAAAAGAGAAACGACCGGGTTTGTAGCCTCTAATTGCTGATTCTGGAGTACGCGCAAATAAGCTTCTAATTTCAGAAAAAGTTCCTGTATAAGTTGCAGGATTTGAACGAGGAGTTCTTCCAATTGGAGATTGATCGATATCAATGACTTTATCAACATGTTCTATTCCTTTTATGCTTTTATAAGGCATTGGTTTTTTTACACCACGATAAATATGAGCGTTTAAAATAGGGTATAATGTTTCGTTTATTAAGGTTGATTTTCCGCTTCCAGAAACTCCGGTAACGCAAATCATTTTTCCTAAAGGAAACTCTACAGAAACATTCTTTAAATTATTTCCGGTTGCTCCATTTAATTTAATTTTTTTTCCGTTTCCTTTTCTTCTCTTTTTAGGAACAGCAATTACTTTTTTACCGGTGATATAATCTGCGGTTAACGTATTGTGTTTTTTTAATTCTTCAAACGTTCCTTCGCTTACAATTTCTCCTCCATGTCTTCCGGCTCCGGGGCCAATATCAAAAACAAAATCTGCAGCTTCAATCATATCTTTGTCATGCTCTACAACCAAAACAGAATTACCAATATCTCTTAATTTCAGTAAAGAATCGATTAATTTTTGATTGTCTCTTTGGTGTAATCCAATACTTGGTTCATCTAAAATATATAATACACCAACCAATTGCGAGCCAATTTGTGTAGCCAATCGAATACGTTGTGCC
Organism: Polaribacter sp.; assembly: GCA_047622545.1. Lineage (GTDB taxonomy): Bacteria > Bacteroidota > Bacteroidia > Flavobacteriales > Flavobacteriaceae > Polaribacter. The sequence goes on from JBLHOD010000066.1 coordinate 1,993, forward strand.
TCTCCACCAGATAAAGATTTTGAAGTTCTGTCTAAGTTTAAATAATCTAAACCGACGTCTAATAAAAACTGAATTCTGGTTCTGATTTCTTTTAAAATTTCTGCAGCAATTATTTGTTGTCTTTTAGAGATTTTTTTTTCAATTACAGCAAACCAATTGGCTAATTCTGTGATGTCCATTTTAGCTAAATCAGTAATATTTTTATCTAGAATTTTAAAATATAAGGCTTCTTTTTTAAGACGATTTCCATCGCAAGTAGAACAAGAAACTTCATCCATAAAATCTTTTGCCCACCTTTTTATAGAAGTAGATTCGCTATTTTTATATTGACTATTAATAAATGAGATTATTCCTTCAAAATCAATTTCATAATTTCTTGTTACTCCAATTGTTTTTGATTCGATGTTAAATTTTTCGTTTCCACCATTTAAAATAATATCAATTGCTTCTTTTGGAATTTTATTAATTGGGTCGCTTAATTTGAAATTATATCGCTCTGCAATTAATTGTAATTGTTTAAAAATCCAACTATTTTTTTCTTCTCCTAAAGGAATTATTCCTCCATTTTTTATAGAAATTGAATCATCAGGAATTACCTTTTTTAAATTTACTTCATTGGTAATTCCTAATCCGCTACAAGAAGGACACGCCCCTTTTGGTGAATTAAAAGAAAAAGTATTTGGCTCTGGATTTGGATATGCAATTCCGGTTGTTGGACACATTAAATCTCTACTAAAATACCTTGGATTATTTGTTTCTAAATCAATAACAATCAAAATATTATTACCAGTATATAAAGCTGTTTTTATGGTTTCCTCTAATCTTTTTTCTGCTGAATTACTGATAGCAATTCTATCAATTACAACTTCAATATCATGTGTTTTATATCTGTCTAAACGCATTCCTTTTGTAATTTCAAGAACCTCACCATCAACACGAACCTTTACAAATCCTTGTTTAGAAATTTGCTCAAACAATTCTCTGTAATGTCCTTTTCTAGATTTTACAAGCGGAGCTAAAACGGCAATTTTCTTATCATTAAAATCTGATAGAATTAATTCCTTTATTCTTTCATCGGAGTAACTTACCATTTTCTCGTTAGTGTTGTAAGAATATGCATCTGCAGCTCTTGCAAAAAGTAATCTCAAAAAATCGTAAATTTCTGTGATTGTTCCAACAGTAGAACGAGGGCTTTTATTGGTGGTTTTTTGTTCGATAGAAATAACCGGCGAAAGTCCGTCAATTTTATCAACATCTGGTCGTTCTAATCCGCCTAAAAACTGTCTTGCGTAGGCAGAAAAAGTTTCAATATATCTTCGTTGGCCTTCAGCATAAATAGTGTCAAATGCTAAAGAAGATTTTCCGCTACCACTTAAACCTGTGATGACAACTAATTTTTCACGCGGAATTTTAACATCAATATTTTTCAAATTGTGTACTCTTGCGCCAAAAACTTCTATGTATTCTTGTTGTTTCAAAGTGGTATTTTTAGGAAAAAGGCAAAGTTACACAAACCAATTTATTTTTCACTAAAATCCTAAGAGCAATTCACCTTTATATGTTATCTTGCGTAAACAATATTTTTAGATGAGTTTTATACATTCTGTTAGACATTATTTTGAACGTCACGGATTTGCGGTTTCTACAAGATTAGCAGATCGGTTAGGTATTCGAGCTTTGAATGTAAGATTGTTCTTTATTTACATTTCTTTTGTAACAGTTGGATTATCTTTTGCTTTGTATTTAACAATGGCTTTTGTATTGAGATTAAAAGATATGATATACACAAAACGTAGTTCTGTTTTTGATTTATAATGATTAGTGTAAAATCGAAATTTTATAAGGCAATGTTTTTTCTGATTTCAATTCTTGCAATTGGTGTTTCAGGCTGCATGTTATTGTCTGGGTTTAGTTTTATTAGTGCTATTTATATAACTAGTATAGCTAGCTCTATTGTGGAGTTTAGAGATTTGCATATGGTCAACACAGAAGAAGTTGTAAAATTAAGAGATTTGTTTTAATGAAAAGGAAAATTATTATTACTGGTAGTAACGGATTGTTAGGGCAAAACTTAATTAAATTATTCCTAAAGGATACAGAAAATTACGAAATATTTGGGTTTTCTAGAGGAGAAAATAGAAGTGGAAGTGCCGATTTTGAATATCATGATATTGATATTACAAACAAAGAATTGTTAATGGAAAAAGCACTTCAAATAAAACCAGATATTATTATTAATACCGCAGCAATGACAAATGTTGATACTTGCGAAAATGATAGAAAAGGGTGTTATGATTTAAATGTAAATGTGGTACAATATTTAACAGATATTTGTTCAGAAATAAATGCGCATTTAATTCATATTTCTACAGACTTTATTTTTGATGGCAAAAAAGGAAATTATACAGAAGAGGATATTCCAAATCCGCTAAGTTATTATGGAGAAACCAAATTACTCTCTGAACAGATTTTACAACAATCAACAATAAATTACACCATTTTAAGAACCATTCTGGTCTATGGCTTGGTGAATGATATGAGCAGAAGTAATATTGTGCTTTGGGTTAAAGAGTCTTTAGAAAACAAGAAAGAAATTACTATAGTAGATGATCAGTTTAGAATGCCAACATATGTAGAAGATTTAGCGTTGGCTTGTAAAATTTCTATTGATAAAAAAGCAACGGGAATTTTTAATATTTCTAGTAATCAATTATTAAGCATTTTTGAAATTGCACAAGAAATTGCAACTACTTTTAATCTAGACAAAAGTTTAATTAAACCGATCTCTACAGGCACTTTAAATCAAACGGCACCAAGACCAGAAATAACAGGTTTTGATTTAACAAAGACTAATAAAGAATTAGAGTTTTACCCAAAATCATTTATAGAGGATTTACAAATATTTAAGAAAAAATTAAATTAATTTTCATTTTTAACGTCTAAAAGTTGTTGAAAGCTCAAATTTTTCATCATATTGCGGTCAACTTAATTAAATAAACTAACTTTTACATTATGAAGAAAAAGCTTCTAACGTTATTGCTTTTAGCAATTCCTATGATAACATTTGCACAAGAATTAACAATGGATGAAATAATAGAGGCAAAATTTAAACCTTTTGCGGATTTTGTTAGTTCAATTGTTTTTTATCCAATTTCAATTGTTGGTATAGATGTTCCAATCGTAGTTATTCTACTGTTATCTGGAGCTTTATTTTTCACATTGTATTTTAAGTTTTCCAATATAACCTTAATGGGTGTTGCCATAAGAGCAACTAATGGTAAATATGATGAGGTTGATCATAATTCAGTTGATGAAATGGCTGGTGATTCAACTCCAGGCGGTGATATTTTTGAAACGGTTAAAGCAGAAGGAGTCGTAGGAGAAGTTACACATTTTCAAGCTTTAACGGCTGCATTATCTGCAACAGTAGGTTTAGGTAATATTGCTGGGGTTGCAGTTGCAATTGCAATTGGAGGTCCAGGAGCTACAATTTGGATGATTTTAGCCGGTTTTTTAGGAATGTCTACAAAATTAGTCGAGGGAACTTTAGGTGTAAAGTACAGAGAAGTTGGTGAAGATGGTAAAATATATGGAGGCCCAATGTATTACTTAAAAAAAGGGTTAAAAGAAAAGAATTTAGCAGGATTGGGGAAAGCTTTAGCTGTAATGTATGCTGTTTTCGTAATTGGAGGTTCTTTTGGAGGTGGAAATATGTTTCAAGCGAACCAAGCAGCTGCACAATTTAAACAACTTTTCGACCTTGAGTCTGGGTTTATATTTGGAATTGTAATGGCAGTGTTAGTTGGTGTGGTAATTATTGGTGGAATTAAAAGAATAGGGAGAGTAACTGAAAAAATAGTGCCTTTTATGGCAATTATGTTTGTAGGAGCTTCTTTAATAATAATTTTTATAAATATTACAATAATTCCTGAAGCGATGGTTCAAATTTGGGACGGTGCTTTTAATCAAACATCAGTTGTAGGAGGTTTAATTGGAGTTATGATTGTTGGTTTTCAAAGAGCTGCTTTTTCAAATGAAGCAGGTGTTGGGTCAGCGTCTATTGCACACGCAGCAGTTAAAACTAAGTTTCCAGCAAGTGAAGGAATTGTAGCATCAATAGGCCCATTTGTTGATACTGTAATTATTTGTACAATGACCGCTTTGGTAATTGTAGTTACAAATTTAAAGAGTAATTTATTTACTTATGGAAATTTGGATGCAGACAGTAATGTAATGTTAAACTCAACAAACCAACCTATAAATGGTGTCGATTTAACTTCAGTAGCTTTTGATTCTGCCATACCAAATTTTTCTATTTTGTTAACAATAGCAGTAATATTATTTGCTTTTTCAACGATGCTTTCTTGGTCGTATTATGGAATACAAGGATGGACCTATTTATTTGGAAAAAGTAAGTTTGCAGATATTACATATAAATCATTATTCTTAATTTTTGTTGTAATTGG
>JBLHOD010000067.1:0-6450 GCA_047622545.1 Polaribacter sp.
ATTGATAAAAGAAACATGAAGATATCTTACAATTGGTTGCGACAATTTTTACAGATTGACTGGGAAGCTGAAAAAGCAGGCGAATTACTAACAGACTTAGGGCTTGAAGTAGAAGGAATTGAAACCAAGGAATCTATAAAAGGAAGTTTAGAAGGAATTGTTGTTGGAGAGGTTTTAACTTGTGTACAACATCCAAATGCAGACAGATTAAAAATAACTACTGTAAATATTGGTTCTGGTGAGCCTCTTCAAATTGTTTGTGGTGCGCCAAATGTTGCTGCCGGACAAAAAGTACCTGTTGCTACTATCGGAACTACTTTGTACGATGAAAAAGGTGAAGGTTTTAAAATCAAAAAAGGAAAAATTAGAGGCGAAGAAAGTCACGGAATGATTTGTGCTGAAGACGAGTTAGGCTTAGGAAATTCTCATGACGGAATCTTAGTTTTAGACGCTAATTTAAAACCAGGAACTCTTGCTTCAGAAGTTTTTAATATTGAAAAAGACGAAGTTTTTGAAATTGGATTAACACCCAACAGAGCAGATGCAATGAGTCATTTTGGTGTAGCCAGAGATTTACGTGCAGGTTTAATGCAGCAAGATATTAACATAGAATTAATTTCTCCTTCTGTTAGTAATTTTCATGTAGATGAGAGAAAATTAAAAATAGATATTGAAGTAGAAGATAAAGATTTAGCGACACGTTATTGCGGAATTTCAATTACAGATATTGAAGTAAAAGATTCTCCAGAGTGGATTCAAAATCGTTTGAAATCTATTGGAATTACTCCAAAAAATAATATTGTTGATATCACTAATTATGTGTTACACGAATTAGGTCAACCATTACATGCTTTTGATGCACAAAAAATTAAGGGAAATAAAGTTGTTGTTAAAACCTTAAAAAAAGGAACAAAATTTACAACTTTAGATGAAGTAGAAAGAGAATTAAGTGCAGATGATATTATGATTTGTGATGCAGAATCTAACCCGATGTGTATTGCTGGTGTTTTTGGTGGAATGGTTTCTGGAGTTACAGAAAACACTACAAGCATTTTCTTAGAAAGTGCCTATTTCAACCCAGTTTCTATTCGTAAATCTTCAAAAAGACATGGGTTAAATACAGATGCATCTTTTCGTTTTGAAAGAGGAATCGATATCAACTTAACAAAATACGCCTTAAAACGAGCAGCCTTATTAATTGAAGAATATGCAGGCGGAACTTTGGCTTCTGATATTATGGATTTTTATCCAGAGAAAATTGAAGATTTTCAAGTGTTTTTAGCGTACGAAAATGTAGATCGTTTAATTGGGCAAGAAATTGCAAGAGAAACTATCAAAAATATTTTAGCTTCTTTAGAAATTAAAATTATTAATGAAACCGAAGGTGGTTTAGGTTTAACAATTCCATCTTATAGAGTGGATGTTCAGCGTGAAGCCGATATTATTGAGGAGATTTTACGTGTGTACGGATATAATAATATTGAGTTTTCACATAAATTAAACACATCAATATCTTTTGACATTAACAAAGAAGTTAAGGTTGAAAATGTTGTTGCCAATCAATTAAGTTCGTTAGGATTTAATGAAACCATGGCAAATTCTTTAACAAAAGGAGATTATGTTTCGTTAACAGAAAACTTAAATGCAGAGAATAACGTAGAAATGTTAAATCCGTTGAGTAGTGATTTAAAAGTAATGCGTCAATCGTTATTGTTTAGCGGATTAGAATCGGTTGCATACAATATCAACAGAAAGAACAATGCTTTAAAGTTATATGAGTTTGGAAAAACATACCATAAATACAACGAAAAATATCAAGAAGACAAGCATTTAACCTTATTTGTAACAGGAAATAGAACAAAAGATAGTTGGAAAATAGCTTCTAAAAGTTCAGATTTCTTTTATGTAAAAGGAGTTATTACAACTGTTTTAGAGCGATTAGGAATTAATAACGCTAAGACAATACCAACAAAATCAGATGTGTTTTCTGAAGGGATTACGTTGAGTTTAGGGAAAATTAAGTTGGTTGATTTTGGAGTTGTAAAACGAACAATTTTAAAAGAATTCGGAGTAAAGCAAGAAGTGTTGTTTGCTGATATTAACTGGGATAATTTATTAAAGCTGTGTGGTAAAAAGAACATTAAAGTTTCAGAATCGCCAAAATATCCAGCAGTAAAAAGAGATTTGGCTTTGTTAATTGACAATAAAATTACTTTTAAAGAAATTTATAATTTAGCAAATCAGTCAGAAAAAAGCTTATTAAAAGAAGTAGATTTATTTGATGTGTATGAAGGCGATAAATTACCAGAAGGTAAAAAATCGTATGCTATTAGCTTTGTGTTACAAGACGAAAACAAAACTTTAGAAGACAACCAGATTGAAAAAATAATGCAAAAATTACAAGCAACTTTTGAAAAAAATTTAGAAGCTGTTTTAAGATAAATTTTAAAGCTCCTTTATGGGGTTTTTTTTGAAAGCAAAAGTTATTCCTGCGGCTTTTACTAAACTTGATTTAGTAAAGTAGGAAGCTCATAATAGAAGTAATAAATCAAAATGGATTTCTGTCTACCCAGGAATGACAAAAATTATGTACAAACTACTCATACGACCAATATTATTTCTTTTTGATCCAGAGAAAGTGCACTATTTTACCTTTTCTGTAATTAAATTGTTGCATAGAGTTCCTTTTGTTTCAGGGATTATCAGAAGGATATATCAAGTAAATGATAAACGATTAGAAAGAACTTTATTCGGAATTACCTTTAAAAACCCAGTTGGTTTAGCAGCCGGATTTGATAAAAATGCTGTGATTTATAACGAATTGGCAAACTTCGGATTTGGTTTTATAGAGATTGGTACGATAACTCCAAAAGGGCAAGTTGGAAATCCTAAAAAGCGGTTATTCCGTTTAAAAGATGATCAAGGAATTATCAATCGAATGGGTTTTAATAATGACGGAATTGAGGCTGCCATCAACAACTTAAAAAAGAATAAAGGTCAGGTTATTATTGGTGGGAACTTAGGAAAAAATACTGCTACTTTACCAGAAAATTATACTGCAGATTATTGCGAAGTTTTTAAAGCATTGCATCCGTATGTAGATTATTTTGTGCTAAATGTAAGTTGCCCAAATGTTGGGAGTCATGCAAAGCTAAATGATAAAAAATATTTAGTTGAGTTGATAACTGCTGTTCAAGTCTTAAATAAAAAGATGGTTACTGAGCGTAGTCGTAGTAAACCAATCTTATTAAAAATAGCTCCAGATTTAAATGATCTTCAACTCGATGAAATTATAGAATTGGTTACAGAAACAAAGATTGACGGCGTTATTGCATCAAACACTTCAACAACCAGAGGTAATTTAAAAACCTCTAACGAACGTTTGCAAGAAATTGGAAGTGGTGGTGTAAGCGGACAACCAATTAAAGCACAAAGCACTAAAGTAATTAAGTATTTAGCGGACAATTCTAACAAAGCTTTCCCGATTATTGGAGTAGGAGGGATTCATTCTGCTGAAGATGCTTTAGAGAAAATAAAAGCGGGTGCAGATTTAGTTCAAATTTATACTGGTTTTATATACGAAGGTCCGAGTTTAGTTAAGAAGATTAATAAAGCTATTTTGACAAGTTTATAATTAGTGAGATTTCTCAATTTCGTTTCACTTCACTCGAAAAGACAACGTTATGTCATCTCGACCGCAGTGGAGAGAACTCTATAAAATAATTACTATAAAAATTTACTTTATATATTTCACTTGATTCAAAATGACAAAAAAAGAGTAATTTTACTTCAATGATAGAAACCCTTCTTTCTTTTGCCTTGGCAACCTTAGCCTTAGCTGTTTCTCCAGGACCAGATAATATTTATGTATTAACGCAAAGTATTGTGAATGGAAAAAAGTATGGATTAGCTACTGTTTATGGCTTAATTTCTGGTTGTATTGTACATACTACTTTATTAGCATTTGGAGTTTCATTAATTATAAAAGAAAGTGAATCTTTATTTTTTTTGATTAAACTATTTGGAGCTGCTTATTTATTGTACTTAGCATTTAAAGTGTATAAATCTGATGCTTCTATTGCTTTCTCTGAAGAGAATGTAGCTAAGAAAACAACTACACAATTGTTTAAACAAGGATTTATTATGAATGTGTTAAACCCAAAAGTATCTATTTTCTTTTTGGCATTTTTTCCAGGGTTTTTATTTAGTGATACGTTAAGCACAGTACTACAGTTTTATGTATTGGGTTTCTTGTTTATGTTTGTTTCTCTTATTGTATTTTCTACTATTGCAATTTTAGCTGGGGCAATTTCAACGTATATTAAAAGTCATAAGAATGTTGGTTTGTATTTAAAATGGACACAAATTGTGGTGTTTGTAGCAATTGCTGTTTTTATTTTGAAACCATGATTTTTAATGGTCGGACAAATTATTGACTAAACTAAGTCTTGTTTTTTTATATAATTGGCATAAAATTTTGTTTTACATGACATACTTGCTGATTTTATTGTTTTTTATGTGATTATTTTGAATAAGGTTATAAAGTTATGATTTGCCATCATAAAGGCACTACAGTGCAATTTTTACAATTTATGTGCATCAATTTCTAGGTTTGTAAATTTTAATTCCTATTTTTTAGTTTTTTGGCTTGATTTTCGTGGCAAGTATTAGAATAAGTTTAAACTAAAATGTTTGCTGCGTAAGAATTATGCAAAGAGTATTTTTAAAATTAAATAATAGAGTATGATTCAAGTTAAAGAAAACAACACGGTTAAAGTAAATTACACAGGGAAGTTAGCTGACGGACAAGTTTTTGACAGTTCTGAAGGAAAAGAACCGTTAGAATTTACTTTAGGACAAGGACAGTTAATACCTGGTTTTGAAAAAGGATTAATTGACATGAAGGTTAATGAGAAAAAAACCATTACAGTTGCTAAAGAAGAAGCGTATGGTGAAATCAATGATGCTTTAAAACAAGAAGTACAAAAAACGGAACTTCCTAAAGATATTACACCAGAAGTTGGTATGGGACTAGTTTCTAAATCTCCAGACGGTCAAGAAATGAATTTGCGTGTGGTTGAAGTTACAGATAATAGTATTGTCGTAGACGGAAATCATCCTTTAGCGGGAAAAGACCTTATTTTTGATCTTGAAGTGATAGAAATTAAAGATACTGCAGAAATTATAAAATAAGATACATATATTTTAAATTGCCTGAAAGCCTTTGTTAAACTTTTTTAACAAAGGCTTTCAGTATCTTAGGTAGATTGGAAGATGATATACATGAATTAAGTTTGTTTTTAAAACGGACACAAGTTGTGGTGTTTATAGTGACTACAATTTTTATTTTGAAGTAATTTAAAATTAAAGATCAGAAATTTTTCCATCACTATTAATTTTATACTTCTTCCTTTTTCTTACCAACAAAAGTAATTCTGTAGCTGCATCATTTAAGTCTGTAGTAAGTAGTTTACCATTATATCTTTCTGTTATTGTTTTTAAAGGTGTATGTGCTACAACATGAACTTTAGCGTCATATTTCTTAAGCATTGTCTCGAGTTGTTTTGTTAATGTGTCAGAATACACATAACCTCTGTACCAAAAAGGACTTTAGAAACAATTGGGGTTTTATTTTACAAATCGAATGCTTTGGTTATCTTTGAATCTTGATGAGAAAAGTTAAAATTATAGAATGTCCACGTGATGCAATGCAAGGCATTAAAACGCATTTTATTTCTACAGAAGATAAGGCAAACTATATCAATGCGTTATTACGTGTTGGTTTTGACACGATTGATTTTGGAAGTTTTGTTTCTCCAAAAGCAATTCCGCAAATGCGAGATACAGCAGAAGTGTTAGCGAAATTAGATGTATCATCAACCAATAGTAAATTACTAGCAATTATTGCCAATGTTCGTGGTGCAAATGCTGCCGCTCAATTTGAAGAAATAGATTATTTAGGGTATCCATTTTCTATTTCAGAAAACTTTCAAATGCGGAATACCCATAAAACGATTGCGGAATCAATTGAAGCGTTAGAGGAGATTTTAAATATTGCAGATAGATCCAATAAAGAAGTAGTTGCATATTTATCTATGGGCTTTGGAAATCCGTACGGAGATCCTTGGAATATTGATATCGTTGGGGAATGGACCGAGAAACTCTCAAATATGGGTGTTAAGATTTTATCTCTTTCAGATACTGTAGGAAGCTCAACCCCAGAAGTAATTGACTACTTATTTTCTAATTTAATTCCGAAATATCCTGAAATTGAATTTGGAGCACATTTACATACTACACCATCAAGTTGGAAAGAAAAAGTAGATGCAGCGTATAAAGCTGGTTGTAACCGCTTTGATGGCGCTATGATGGGTTATGGTGGTTGCCCGATGGCAAAAGACGAATTAACGGGAAATATGCCAACTGAAAAATTGCTCTCTTATTTTACTG
>JBLHOD010000068.1:0-6446 GCA_047622545.1 Polaribacter sp.
TAGAACAAAAATAAGTTATTAGTACTAGGTATTTAGTCTTTAGTAAAATAATTATTAGAGAATGTCTCTAATCTAGTATATGAAAAATGGCCAAAGCATAGATAGCAAAACGTGCAAATCGGAATAATCCAAAAAGTAAAACACCTTTTAGTGGATATTTTATCAATCCTCCAGCCATACAGGTTATTGAAAACGGAATCGGTAATAAAGCTCCAACTACAATTAAAAACCCGCCCCATTTACTGGTGTTTTTTAATTGTTTTGCCATTCTTATTTCTAAGAAATTTTTAACGCTTTCAATTTTTAATGCAGCTTTTCCAATAAAAAATGAAATAATTCCACCCAAATAAGATAAAGTAGCTAGAATAGCAAGTATTAATACTGGATCATCTGTTTTTTTAGACCAAGCGATAAAAATCTCTGGAGGAATTAATCCTAAAACAGATTCTGATATAAAGAAAACTGATAAAACACCAAGGGTAGAAAAAGTTTCGGTCATGTGTTGCAAACCATCATTGATGTTGTACACATATTTATTAAATAAAATAAGTCCAACAACCACGATAGTAATAGGTATAATTGCCTTCCGCAAACTTTTGCCTACAAAACCATAAAACCCAGTATAAGAATAATACTGATGTAATAATTTACTTCTAGATTTTTTTCGAACTTTCTTTCTTTTGATCATTTGCTTTATTAACTTTCTCTTTTTTAGCAGCAGCGAAGATACAGTTTTGTTGTTTTTAGAACTAACAAAAAGTGCAGTTTTAACGAAAAATTAATAGCTTATAAATTTGCAATTACAGCTTCAGCACATCGCTCCCCATCCATTGCTGCAGAAACTATTCCACCAGCATAACCACCGCCTTCTCCGCAAGGAAATAAGCCTTCTATTTCTGGGTGTTCTAAATTGTCTTTTCTTGGAATGTTTACTGGTGATGAAGTTCTAGATTCTACACCCACAATATTTGCTTCTGAAGTATAGTAACCATGCATTTTTTGTCCGAATGATTCAAAACCCTTTCGCAATCTTCCGCCAATAATTTTTGGCAATAAAGAGTGTAGTGGAGCTGATTTTAATCCTGGTTGATACGAAGTTGAGTTTAAATCTACTGATAAATTTCCTTCAACAAAATCGGTTAATCTTTGTGCTGGTGCAACTTGACTTCTTCCGCCAGAAGTAAATGCCAAACGTTCTAAATCTTTTTGAAATTCTAATCCTTTTAATGGACCGAATTTTTCATATTTAGCAAAATCTTTTTCAATGTCTAATTCAACAACAATTCCAGAGTTTGCATATAAATTATTTCGTCTGCTTGGTGACATTCCGTTGACGACAACTTCGCCATTTGCAGTTGCTGCCGGAACGATAAATCCGCCAGGACACATACAAAATGAATACACACCTCTTTCATTTACTTGCTGCACTAAACTATATGCTGCCGCAGGTAATAATTCGTCTCTTTTGTCAGAACAATGATATTGAATGGAATCTATAATATGTTGTGGATGCTCGACACGAACGCCCATTGCAAACGATTTTGCTTTTAAAGCGATTTCTTTTTTATGCAATAACTCGTAAATATCTCTAGCAGAATGACCAGTTGCTAAAATCACTGAATTCACCGTCATTTCTGTTCCGTTTTGTAATTGAAGAGCTTGAAGTTTGTCGTTTTTTATGATAAAATCAGTTACTCTAGATTCAAAATGAATTTCTCCTCCGTGATTTAAAATTGTTTCACGAATATTCTGAATGATCTTTGGTAATTTATTGGTTCCAATATGTGGATGTGCATCAATTAAAATTTGTTCTGTTGCTCCGTGAAAAACCAAGTTTTCAAAAATTCTACGAACATCGCCACGTTTTAAACTTCTGGTATATAGTTTTCCGTCAGAATACGTTCCTGCTCCGCCTTCACCAAAACAATAATTAGAATCTTCGTTTACAAAATGATCTTGATTGATGGCTTTTAAATCTCTACGGCGATCTTGTACATTTTTTCCGCGTTCTAATATAATTGGTTTAAATCCTAATTCAATGCAACGTAATGCAGCATACATTCCTGCCGGACCGAAACCAACAATATGAATTTCTTTGGCATTAGATACATCTTTGTACTCGAATTGATATTCTGAAGTTTCTGGTAAATTTTCATTAATATAAACGGCAACTTTATAGTTGAAATAAATTTGTGGTTTACGAGCGTCTATAGATTTACGCAATACTTTTACACTAGAAATGGTAGAAGGTTTGATACTTAAATGATGCGCTGCTTTTTTAAGCAAAATATCACTAATTTTTTCTTCTTTTAATAAAACACGAAGTTGTAACTCTTTTACCATTTGGCAAAAATACTGAAATTATTGTTGTGGTGTTGGAATGAAATTTAGGAAGTTTCGCTAACTTTAATGATATCGAACGTTTTAATACTGAATCAAGTTCAGCACAAGTGTTTTATATCAGTAGTTAGCGAAGTTATCTAAAAATAAGTTTAGAAACAAGCTAAATAATTCTTCGTTGATTGGTAAAATCATTTGATTACTGAGGTTTTACTTAAGGATTTTCACCACACAAAATTAGCAACTTTAATTTTAACATTTCTTTAACTTTTTTAGCTATATTTGAAAGAGCTATTAATCAAATCAACTTTTTTGTTTATTTTAAATAAATAAAGGTTAGTGAGTTATGTTGATTTAATAAAGTCGAAAAATGAAAAAAATCACTCTTGTTTTTAATCTATTTTTAGTTTTACAAACGTTGGAAAACAGTAATCCACAAGCGACATTAGATAATCTTGAATATGGAATTCTTTTAATTTGTTTTGTCGCAGCTGCTTTTGTGATGATGTTTATTCCAATAATTTTAGGCTATTCAATGATTGGCAGCTTTATTTCTATGGGGTATCTGAAAAGCAAAATTCAAACAGAAATTTCATTTCCAGAAAGCAACTCTAAATATTTAAAATTCATTAGTAATAAATACCTTAAAGCTGCTTCTAATTTCTATAAAAATTTTATAGCCTTAGCTGCTTGGAATATTTTATCCCTAATCTATATTGTTTTTGCATTTGATAATTTTAACGATGGTTTAAAAGAATATTTTTGTTTTCCACTTGAAGTATTTCAATCTTTAAGTCAAAGCAAAATTTTTAATTCGATTTATGAATTTCAATCAAATTGGATATTTATGTCGTCAATTGCAGTACTTACTGTTCTTTTTTATTTTTTAGGAAAACAGATAGGAAACAATGTGTCTAAAAGTGTGATTAAAAAAATGGAGTTAAATTAATCTTTTAAGTTAAAAAATAAGGTAGGTGGCTCCCAAGTTTCTGAGTTGCCAACGATATTTCTTGGAGGACTTACAATTTCCATCCAAAGAGGAACAACTTTAATTAGTAAATAGTTTTCTTTTTTATTTGGATAAAAAGATTTCCACGTTTCTTTCCAGTGTTTACTCTTTTCTTGTTCATTATTGACTAAAGTTGCTTTTCCGTGAATTGTAACATAACCAGAATCGTCTTTATCTCTATAATAAAGAGTTACCAAATTATTCTGTTTGATTTGTGTAACTTTTCTACTTGTAGAGTTTGTACCAAGCCAAACGGTTGCGTTTTCTTCTGGCGGAAATGGATCCATCGTTCTAACTCTAGAAACACCGTTTTTATCTTGAGTAATTAAAGCACAAGTCCCCGTAGAGTTCATGATTTCTTTTGCAGCTTTTATCAATGCTTCTTTAGAAAAGGATGTGTTTTTAGTTTGTGTAAACCCGTTTAATGGAATACAAGAAAGTATAAAAAAGACAAATATTTTTTTTATCATACTAATATCGATTTAGTCATTCTATCATTGCCGAAAATATCTTTCTTTAATTCAGTTTTAAAGCCTTTTTCTGTAAGCATTTCAATAGTTTCTTTTGCTAAATATTGATTGATTTCAAAAAATAAAACGCCGTCTTCTTTTAAATGATTTTTAGCTAACTCAGCGATTTTTTTATAAAAAATTAATGGATTCTTATCCTCAACAAACAATGCCAGATGAGGTTCGTTTTCCAATACATTTGGTTGTATTTCTATCTTTTCTAATTCTCTTACATAAGGCGGATTTGAAATAATAACATTAAATTTTATGTGATTACGAGGAGTTTGCGACAAAGTAATCTCATTGTTGTTTTGAGATTGCTTCATTTTATTCGCAATGATGTTTAAACTTTCTATGTTTAATATATCTTGCTCAATAAAGTCGATCTCAACACTGTTTATTTCTGCATTTTGTGTTGCAATTTTTAATGCTTCTGATGAAATATCGATTGCTGTAATTGTTGCGTTTGGTAAGTATTTAGCTAATGAAACTGGAATGCATCCAGTTCCGGTTCCGATATCAAGAATAGAAAACGTTGCAACTTTGTAACTTTGTAATTTTTTAACTTCAGAAATAACCCATTGAACCAGTTCCTCGGTTTCTGGTCTTGGAATTAACGACTGTTTGTTCACTATAAAAGGAAGTCCGAAAAATTCTGTTTCTCCTAAAATGTATTGAATTGGTTCTTGTGATTTTAGTCTAGACAAAGAATTGTATAGATGTTTAAACTTTTCTTCTGGGATTGGTAGCTGATTGTTCAACGCTACATCAATTCTCTTTAAATCGAGTTCTTTTTCAATTAATAAAAAGAAAAAAGAATCAATTTCTGTCTGAGGAAAAACAGTTGATAATTGGTTGTTGAAATGGTTTCTAAACTCTTTTAAAAGCATCTTTCAAATCTTTTAGCATCCAAACATTACAGGAGTAGTGTCCAGTATTTCCAACAGGTTTGTCAAGCAAAATAAATCCGTTTTTTTTGTACAATGCAGTAGCGGAATTCATATAAGGCATCGTTTCTAAATAGCATTTTTCGAAACCAAATTCTCTTGCTTTTTGTAAACAATCAGTAATCATTTTACTCCCTAATCCTAAGCCACGCGCTTCAGGTAAAAAATACATTTTTTGAAATTCACAAATGTTGCCATCATAATTATCCAATTGCGCAACTCCAGCTCCGCCAATAATTTTTCCGTCAAGATCAATTACATAATATGCAGAAGTTGGTTTATTGTAAGTTTCATACATATTATCTAATGCTTTGTCTTCATAAGCTGTGCCGACCTTTGGTACACCAAATTCAATTAAAACATCTCTAATTACTTTTTTAATCTGTTGATTGTCTTCTGTTTGAATCTCTCTAATTACAGGTTGTTTTGTTCTCACTTTATTACACTATTTTTGCGGGAGCAAGTTATCATTTTTAATTAAAATAATGCACATTTCTCAGTACGAAAAACACATGCAACGTTGTTTGCAAATTGCCAAAAACGGAATTGGAACTACACGTCCAAATCCGTCTGTTGGAGCAGTTGTTGTTGTAAATAATGTTGTAATTGGTGAAGGTTTTACAAGTGCTTACGGAGGCAATCATGCAGAAGTAAATGCAATTAATGCTGTTAAAGATAAATCGCAATTAAAAGAAGCAACTATTTATGTCACGTTGGAGCCGTGTTCTCATTATGGAAAAACGCCACCTTGTGCAGATTTAATTGTAAAACATCAATTTAAAAATGTTGTTATAGGTTGTTTAGATGCTAATAGTTTGGTTGCTGGAAAAGGAATTGAACGCATAAAAAAAGCAGGAATTAATGTAGTAGTTGGTGTTTTAGAAAATGAATGTTTAAAACATCACAAACGATTTTTTACTGTTCATAATAAAAAACGTCCGTATGTTATTTTAAAATGGGCGGAAACCAAAAGTGGATTTGTTGCTCCTTTAAAGAAAGAAAGTAATAATCCTGTTTGGATTTCTAATCAATATTCGCAACAATTAGTGCACAAATGGAGAAGTGAAGAGCATGCGATTTTGGTGGGAACAAATACGGTAATTGAAGATAATCCAAAATTAAATGTTAGAAGCTGGAGCGGAAATAACCCAATTAGAATTGTATTGGATAGAAGCTTACGAATCCCAAAAACGGCCAACGTTTTTGATGAAAGTGTACAAACGATTTTTTTGACTGAAAAAAGAAGCAAAAATAAAGAAGAAAGAGACAATGTAGTTTTTGAAGAAATTGATTTTTCTGAAAATATAGCGGAACAAATTTGTAAAGTATTACATAAACATCAAATTCAGTCTGTAATTATAGAAGGAGGAACGCAAACTTTACAAACATTTATTGACGCGAATTTGTGGGATGAAGCGCGAGTTTTTATAGGAGAAAATGAATTTGAAAACGGAATAAAAGGACCCGTTATTTCTGGTAAATTGACTTCAGAATCAAATTTAAAAGGTGATGTTTTAAAAGTGTTGGTTCATGATTAAGAATATTATTTTTGATTTTGGTGATGTTTTTATCAATCTAGACAAGGCTGCAGCTTTAAGAAATTTAGCGAAATTTGGGGTTAAAGAAATTGATAAAGAAACG